>JBBSVP010000153.1:0-6626 GCA_038046745.1 Candidatus Hydrothermarchaeota archaeon | reverse complement strand
TGGGCAGCCCTCGTGGGGCATCCCCGGCTCACAGAGCCTCTCGCTGACGGACTCCAGCATCAGCCCCAGGGAGGCGTTCACCTCCCCAAGGGCCCTGAGCTCCTCCCCGCCCACCACCCCGGCGTTGGTGTGGGGCAGCAACCCCAGGTCCTTGGCCTCCAGGCAGAGGTCGTAGAGGTACTCTATGACCGTGGCGTAGCCCATGGCCCGCAGTTCCCGTCTTATCTCGGGGTGGACCTCGGGCCTCTCGCCCATGGTGAAGAGGGCCTCCTTGCAGCCGTGCCTCGCCCCCTTCCTCAGGAGATTCAGGACTTCGCTTCGGCCCATCAGCCCGGGCTTCTCGGACCTGAAGGCGCAGTACCCGCATCTGTTCCTGCAGGCGTTGGTGAGAGGTATGAAGACGTTCCTTGAATAGGTCGCCGGCCTCTCTTCTCCCATGAGGACACCCTGGCCTTGATCTATCTCGCCTTCACTCTCTTCGAGACCTTCGGTCGCTCCTTGATGAGAAGTCTGTAGCCACAGAAGGGGCACCGGATGGGAGCGTCGGGTTTGAGGGTCACCTGCTTCTTGCAACTACCGCATGTGTACATTACGCTTCCCTTTCAGCGATCCTTGCGATTGTCCTAGCTCCCGTCTGGGCTACGGTGGTGGAGGGCAGGTAAGCACCGCCGGCGAACTTGGCACCGCACTTCCTACACTCCCAGATCCCGCTGGAGATCCGCTGCACCGCCTTCCTGTTGCAGACCGGACACTCGTGGAGCACCTTCTGCTTTTTATCGACCTCGTGCCACTTCTTCCTGAGGCGCATCCCGTAGCGGGTGCCGAACTTCCCCGAAGACCCTACAGTTTTAGTCTTGCCCATGATCCACCTACTTCAGGTACTTCCTGAGCTCGTCTCCCTTCTCTCTGGCTGTCTGGACTATCCGGTGGACTTCCTCCTTGGTGAAGGTGCCGGAGCCCCCTTTCTGCATGGCACATATGATCCCGTTGGGGTCTGTGGCCACCGTCAGCCTTGCGTCAGTGACAAGCTCCTCGTCCAGGCTCGGGTCCAGGATTATGTGGTTCCCGATCTTGGCGAAGGTCGTCTCCACCGGCCTATTCCCTATTGGTAGACCCTCCTCGGTCTTCTCCTCATATATAACTCTATCGTCCTCGACCTTGGGGAGGCGGGTATCCAGGATGGAAGCTATTGCCCCCAGGGCCGATGCATCGAAGAGATTCCCGTCATAGTCCAGCACGTGGATGTCAACGAAGACAATCCAGACCTTCTCACCTTTGGTGATGCAGAGCCTGTCCAGATCTATGGCATGGGACTCCCTTATCCCCCTGTCTACTACCCTGGCCAACTCTACAGTATCCTCGTCCGGCGGTCCCTTCTCGAAGGTCGGTGATGCCAGAGGGATGAGCTCCGCGTTGGTCGTTAAGACCCCGGAGTTGGGCATGTCCGGGAAGGGCTCCCCCAGCGCCATCTTCACCCCTACCAGCACCTGGGTCTTTCCGACCTTGACCAAGGCAGAGCCTTCTGCCTTGGCGATGGCCCTTTTCTCTAAAGATATGGGCCTGTACTCATCCAGGGCCCGCCCGTCTGCCCTCTTGCCAGCATCCAGTAGGCTGGCTATGAAGTCCTTCTTCACCTCGGCGAGCTCGTACATCTAAGCACCTCCATACTTGGCCCTGAGGGCCTCCTTCTGGAGCTCATAGACCTGCATGCAGCCCCCCACCGCCAGATCGAGGGCCCTCTGGAACTCCTCTTGCGTAAAATTGCCATCCATCTGGAGGAGGCTTATCTCGTTTTTCCTGGGGATCATGGCCACCGGCAGGTCGGCCTCGCCATAGTTGTCCTCCACCACGTTTGGGTCCAGGACCACCTCTCCGCCGACCTTGCCGGCGGCGCAGGCAGGTACCAGGTCCCGCATGGGTATCCCGGCGTCGGCCAGGGCCACCGAAGCAGCGGTGATACCGGTGCACCGGGTCCCGGCGTCTGCCTGGAGGATCTCTATGAAGACGTCTATAGCAGTTCTCGGATAGAGGTTGGTGAAGACCACCGGCTCCAGGGCATGCCTGGTCACCTTGGAGATCTCCACCGAGCGCCTGTCTGGACCTGGCCTCTTCCGGTCCGTGACCGAGAAGGGGGCCATGCTGTAGGTGCAGCGTAGGATGGCCCTGTCGGTCTTCATCTCGTGCCTCGGATGGACCTCTCTGGGACCGTAACAGGCGGCCATCACCTTGTTCCCGCCCCACTCCACGTAGGCGGAGCCGTCGGCCCTCTTCAAGATCCCGGCCTGGATCTTTATCGGCCTCAGTTCTTCGAGGCCCCTTCCGTCGAGCCTCTTCCCACCAATGATCAATTTCTTTGGTTGTCCCGCTTTCATACAGCTTCCCTCTCTCTGGTTATCATCTCTTTTATCCTATCCGTGAGACCGGAGGTGTGGGCCTCCTTCTCTATCTGCTCTATCGCCCTCACAGCAAGGTTTATGTCCCTGGGCTTCCCGTCCAGCCAGATCCTCCCGTTCTGCCCCACCAGGATGTTGCAGTTGCACTCCCGCATTATCATGGCGACCATGGAGTTCTTCTTCCCGATCACCCGGGGGATCTTGGTAGGCGCGATCTTGAGGAGCCGCCCCCCCTTCAGGGTCCTGGCCCCCCGCTCCGTCATGGTGGCGTAGACCCTCCTGGTGGGTGTTATCTCCCGGAGGTACACGTATACCACATCCCCAGGGGCAAGGATTCGGAAGAGCTCCGATTGGGGGTCTATGTCTCGGTAGTAGTCATAGGCGTTCAGGTTGGCCGAGTAGGCGGAGTTTATATCCACGTCCCAGAACCCTCTCTGGGCGCTCTCGATGATCCCTACGATGAAATCCCCCACCTTGGGCATGTACTTCCCCACCATCGGTATGACCCTGAGGAAGTTATCCCCCTCATCCAGGAGGCCCATCACGGAGGAGTATATCTTCTCCCCCTCCTTGAAGACCCCACCGCCGAGCTTATACTTCCCCTCGGCTATCAACTCTCCTGGTATTACAAGGCGTCTCGGCATAAGATCACTTCTTTGTGAGGATCTTCATCTCCACGTCGCCCTTGGTGAGGGCGTTCATCTCTCTCATGAACTCTTCCACTAGCCCGGCCGGGAGCTCTATGATGAAGATCAGGGAACCGTCATTCTGCCATTCGTCCTTTTTAATCGACCCGAAGGGTCGCACTACAGAGTGGGCACGGGCGGCGTACGGGGCAGGTATCTTGACGGCTATGCTGCGCTCCTCGAACCTGATGGGGATGAGAGGCCGTAAGGCCTTCAGGACCGCGGGCACCTGCCCCTCGGCGCTCTTGGTGAGATCCACGTTTACCCTGGCTTCCTCCATGGCCCTCTCGATCCTCTGGGGCGGGTGAGGGGCCCCCGTCTGGGGGTTTATGGCGTTCCTTGCGATGATCGTCACTATCTGCCTCCTCCTGTCCTCCAGCATCTTCCTCCTCTGCTCGGTGGTTAGTTGGATCTCCCCCTTCTGTATTATGGTCTTCGCGATCTCCAGGGGGTTGTCAGTCCCGAAGACCTTTGCCATGTGCTCTTCGGAGGCCTTGTCCCCTTTCTTGACGTCTTTGAAGACGGTCTCCACCGCCAGGACCTTGGATATATCTATGTCCTTCCCATGTTTCAAGTCCAGGGCAAGGTCCGAATCCACCAGGACCTCGTACCTCTCACCGTGGGTCTCCAGCCTGGCGATGACAGCATCCTCCAGTTTGACCAAGGGCCTCACTCCTCGCCCTTCGGGGCCTCCTTTATGACCTTGGCTACGTGATCCTTGACCTCCTCGGGGGAGAGCTTCCTGAACTCTTTCCCAGGGAGCTCGATGAGGGCCATCTCGATGGTGCTCTCGCTCAGCTTCCGTTCCGTCACCTCGTACATGATGCCGAGGGCCATCTCGATGGCATCTTCCCGGCTCAGGCCGTCTTTGTACTTGGCCTCGAAGATCTCCATGGCCGTATTCCTACCAGAGCCTATGGCCGTGGCTTTGTACTCCATGAGGGCGCCGCTGGGGTCGGTCTCGAAGAGTCGGGGCTTGTCGCCGTTCACCCCAGCTATGAGGAGGGCTAGACCGAAGGGCCTCACGCCACCGTGCTGGGTATAGAGCTGCTTGAAGTCGCAGATCTTCTTCGCCAAGATCTCGATGTCTATGGGCTCGTTGTACAGCATGCGGTTCGACTGCGCCTCGACCCGGGCCCTGTCTACCAGGACCCTGGCGTCCGCCACGAGCCCGCACGTGGAGGCGCCGATATTCTCGTCGATCTGGAAGATCTTCTCTATGGAATCGGCCTCCACGAGCCGGCTGGTGATCCTCTTGTCCACTGCCAGGACCACGCCGTCCTTGTACTTTATCCCCAGGGATGTGGTGCCCCGCTTCACGGCCTCCCTGGCATACTCGACCTGGAAGAGCCTGCCGTCAGGGCTGAAGACGGTTATGGCCCTGTCATATCCCATGCTTGGAAATGGTTGCATATCACTCACCTCGTAAGTCCTTCTCCATGAGACCTAGATACCGGAGCCTCAACTCCCCTACCCTTTCCACCCACTCCTTGCCGGGGGGCAGAATCTCTACGCAACTATTGTGGACCCTAGCGACCTTTATATTCTTTCCCATGAAATTGGCGTCCCTCTCACCACCATATAAAGGCATGCCCCTATTTAAAAACTTCCTCTTGAGGGCCTTTATAGTCCCAGCTATGCCCAGGACCCTCAGGTGGACCCTCCGGCCCCCTAGTTCCCCCACCGTTGCCAGGGCAGCTTCCAGTTTTCCAACCCCGATATGCCTGCAGACCAGAAGACCCCGCTGAGTCTTCTCATCGAAGTCCGAGATCCAGAGGTTGAGTTCGCTGGCCTGTGCCTCCCCCAAGAGGCCTATCACCTCCTCCCATGTCCCCCTCACCAGTTCCTCCCTCCTGACTGGCTCGTCCCCCTCCACCTCCAGGGCTATGTATCTCTTCTTCTCCCTCAGGGAGGAGGGTAGGCGCTTCATGCCACCACCCTGACCCCTTCCGCCGCCCTATCCCGGCGCTCCGCATTCCTCTCCAGGATACGGCGGGGTGTGCCCTCCATGGCTTCCTGGACTTCGTCCTCCGTCAGCCCCACCAGCCTGAGGAGCTCATGGACCCCGCAGGCCTCCCGGAGGTCGTACCTTGACCTGGCCCCCGATGCCACCACCGGCTGGGCGCCGTACTTCCTGGCGAGCATCACGTTCCTCCGGATGTTCCTCAGGGCGTGGACCCTGTGGTTCCCCCTCGTCCCTATGATCCTCCCCAGGTTGATCTCTATGGCCACACCATTCTCTGCAGCCTTCCGAGCTGTGAAGGCGTCTATCCCCGAGTCCTTCCTCTCCAGGTCCGGATGGGCCAGTATATCCACCCGATCATCGCAGGCTGCCTCCCTGTTCACCTCCTCCCTCCCGCCGTGGACCACTATATAATCCGCCCTCCCCTTCCAGCGGTCCAGGTCCCTCTTCAGGTCCCTCTTCCCCTTGGGGTATACCTCCACCCCCGAGGGGCCCTCGTACCTCTTCCCGTCACAGAGCCCTATCTCTATCCCGAGCCTCTCGGCTTGGTGGCACATCCTGGCCGGCGTGTCCACGCCAACGGAAGCCAGGGAGTGGGTGTGTAAATCCAGGAACCTCATGCTAGGAGCCCCCGCAGTTCCTTCTTTATGTGCTCCTCATCGAAAGGATAGCTGGTGACGGTGGCGATCAATTGGATGCCTTCGCCCAGGGTCACGGCGCCTTCATAGGCGCTCATCTTGTCCAGCCTGATATAGAGCTTTCCGTCCACGAACCGCTCCCCGATCTCGGAAGCCAGGCGCTCTCTATCAAAGGGGAGGAGTCTCGATAGGATAGAGGAGAGTAGCTCCTCTCCTTTTCGCCCCTTAAAGTGGGCGGTGAAGACTTGGATAGGGTTCTTGAAGTGGCCAAAGGTCTTCTCTACTGTGGGTTCGAAGGGCGTGGTGACGATAGTCTGGAGAGAACGTAGGACCTTCTCTGGGTCCTCGGTGGCCTGGGAGAAGGTCTTTACCTCGACCCTCTGGAAATTCACTTCCCTCTACCCTGGGAGGCCCCTAAGCTGGGCCTGATCTTCTCCGCCCCCTTCCCCTTCCTCCTCAGCCCCCGGGACTCCTTACCGGCAGAGGTCAGGCCCCGGTGGACCCTACCCCTGTGCTGCGGCTCCGCTATCCAGCCCAGGTTCCCGTCGTTCCTGATGCTGGGGTTGTCGGGGTCCAGGAGGATGACCTCGTAGTACTTGTGCTTGCCGTCCTCGCCGATCCAGTAGGAGTTCAGGACCTCCATATTCTGGAACCGGCGCTGGGCCTTCTCCTCGGCTATCCACCGGAGGCTCTTCTTGGGGGTGTACTTCCTCACCCCCATCTTGCTGGGCTTCCTCCCGGCGTTCAGCCTCTGCTTCCTCCGCCCGCCCCTCCTCACCATCACCCTGGCCACCGTAACACCCTGCTTGGCCTTGTAGCCCAGGGCCCTGGCCCTGTCCAGCCTCAGGGGCCTCTCCACTCGGGCCACCGTCGGGCCCTGCCGCCAGGAGCCGGCCCTGGACCAGAAGAGCCCCTTGACGTAGCTCTCCTTGGGTGTCTTCCAAGC
>JBBSVP010000152.1:5466-11833 GCA_038046745.1 Candidatus Hydrothermarchaeota archaeon | reverse complement strand
AGGTCCTCCCTCTCGATGACCAGGGGCGGGAGGAAGCGGAGGACCGTGTCGTGGGTGCAATTGATGAGGACCCCCCTCTCCCTGGCCCCGTCCACCATCCCGGCACAGGGTTTGGTCAGCTCCATCCCCAGCATCAGCCCGTACCCCCTCACCTCCTTGACGAGGGCCGGGTACCGGCCCACCAGCTCTTCCAGCCCCGTCCTCAGGTAGCTGCCCATCTCCCGGGCCCTCTCCGCGAGCTTCTCCTCTAGGACGACCTCCAGTGCTGCCTTGGCGGCGGCGCAGGCCAGGTGGTTCCCGCCGAAGGTGGAGGCGTGGTCCCCCTTCTGGAAGGCCTCCATCACCTCCGGCCTGGCGAGCATGGCCCCGATGGGGAAGCCGCCGCCCATGGCTTTGGCAATGGTGAAGATGTCTGGCTCCGCGCCGAAGAGCTGCCAGGCGAAGAGCTCCCCGACCCTCCCGAAGGCCGTCTGGACCTCGTCCAGGACGAGGAGGACGTCCCTCTCGTCGCAGAGCTCCCTCACCCCCTTCAGGTAGTCCTCCGGCGGGCAGACGACCCCACCCTCGCCCTGGATGGGCTCCAGGAGGACGGCCGCAGTATCCCCGTCCATGGCCCGCTCCAGGACCGCCAGATCGCCGAAGGGGACGTGCTTGAAGCCCGGGAGGAGGGGCTCGAAGGGGCGCTTGTACTTCTCCTGCCCCGTGGCGCTCAGGGCCGCTATGCTCCGACCATGGAAGGCGTTCTCGGCCGCTATGATCCCCCTCTTTGAGGTGTGCCTCCTGACCAGCTTGAAGGCTGCCTCGTTGGCCTCGGAACCGCTGTTGCAGAAGAAGGACTGGTAGCCCCCGCTGACCCTGTGGAGGAGCTCCGCCAGCTCTATCTGGGGCTGGATGTAATAAACGTTGGATGTGTGCATCAGCTTGGCGGCCTGCCTGGATACGGCCTCCACGACCCTGGGGTGGGAGTGGCCCACGTTCAGGACCGCGATGCCCGCGAAGCAGTCTATGTACTCCTTCCCAGCGCTGTCCCATACCCGCGCCCCTTTCCCTTCCACCAGGGCCAGGGGCTGCCTCCTGTAGGTCTGGGCTATGTAGGCCCGCTCCTTCTCCATCATCTCTTTGAGGTCCATGTGCACCGGAACGAAAGTTTTTTAACTATTCTATGGGAAGCTATTTATATTAATTTAATCTGGTGAGCCCATGGTTGCCGAGACGGAATTCTTGAAGATGCTCCTCGTCTCCGTCCTGGTGGGGGGCCTCCTGGGTGTGGAGCGGGAGCTCAAGGTCAACCCCGTAGCAGGGATGAGGACCTTCATGCTCACCTCCGTCTTCGGGACCTTCACAGTCTTCATCGCCCGAGCCCTGGGGGAAGGGCTCTTCCTGGTGATGGGTTTCCTTGGCATCATCCTCGTGACGATCCTTATGGGGGCCGTGAAGAACTACAAGCTGGAGGATGTCGGGGTGACGACCTGCATCGCCTTCCTCCTGGCCTACCTCCTGGGGGTTATGGTCGGCTTGGGCTACTCGCCCCAGGCCGTGGCCGCCTCCATCCTCATAACCATGGTCCTCGTCTCCAAGAAGTACCTGCGGGCCTTCTCCGAGACCTTGAGCCACGACGAGCTGATAAACGCCCTGGAGTTCGGCCTCATCGTCTTCGTCCTCTACCCCGTGGTGCCGGATGCGCCCATAGACCCACTCCACCTCATCAACCCCCGCGTCCTCCTCCTGATCATCATCATAGTCACCTCTATAGGCTTTGCAGGCTTCCTGGCCCTGAGGAAGATGGGGGTGGAGACAGGCCTGCCGGTGGTGGGAGCCCTGGGAGGGCTAGTGAACAGTTCAGCGGCCACCAGTGCCCTGGCCATAAGGGTCAGGGAGAGGGTGGAGCTCCTCCCTTCCGCCCTCCTGGGGATCGTCCTATCCAACGTGGTGATGCTCGCCAGGAACCTGGTCATCGTGGCCTCCATCAGCGCCGCCACCTTCCAGCTGATGCTCGTCCCCCAGATGGCCATGGTGGGCGCGGGCCTGGCCTACTCCTACCTCTTCCTCAAACCAGGGAAGAGGCTCCTGGAGAACCACATCCCCCTGGAGTCCCCCTTTGCCATCGCGCCCTCCATCAAGTTCGCCCTCATCTTCACCGCCTTCTCCGTGGCCCTGGATCAGCTCAAGGCCTTCGGGGTGGGAAGCGTATACCTGGCCTCCGTCTTGGGAGGGTTGATAAGCAGCGCCGCCGTTACCGGCTCCATAGCCTCCCTGGCTGCCTTGGGCTCCCTGGACATCAGGACGGCTGCCAACGCCTGCATAATATCGGCCATAGGCTCCGGCCTGGGGAAGGTCCTCATCGGGAGGATAAGCGGCACCTCGGAGCTCAGGATCAGGCTCCTCCCGCCCATGATTGCCACGGTGGTCGTGGGGATGGCGGCCCTCTTCCTCCAAGGTGGGCTCTGATGTTCGCGGCCCTGGAAGGGATTGACGGGTGCGGCAAGAGCACCATCGCTGATGCGCTGGAGAAGGAAGGCTATACAGTGACCAGGGAGCCCTACATGGAGGGGACGAGAGAGGTGATAACCAGGACAAAAAACCCGGAGACCCGGGAACTGGCCTTCTACGTCGACCGGCTCTACCACCTGGAGGACTTCATCCTGCCGGCCCTGGAAAGGGGGAAGAGGGTGGTGACTGACAGGTACAAGTACTCACAAATCGCCTACGCCTTCGCCAGATACCAGGGGCTGGAGATCTACCAGAGGGTCCTGGAGCTCAACGCCCGGGTCCTGGAGCCGGACCACGTCGTTTTCGTGGATGTGCGGCCGGAGGTGGCCATGGCAAGGAAGCCGAGGGTGATATCGGAGGCCAGGCCCTTCCTCAGGGAGGGCCAGGGGACCGAGGAGTTCCTGGAGGCCGTCAGGAGGAGGTACTTCGAGATGAAGGGCCCCAACTGGGTGGTGGTGGACGGCGAGAAGGAGGAGAGGGAGGTCCTGGCAGCGGTCCTGGAGGCCTTGGGGTGAGGTGGTTAATCCTCCTGGCCCTCCTCCTTGCCCTGCCCACGGTCCACGCCGAGCGGACCCCCCTCCTCCTCTGGAGGTACGACACCGGGCAGGCCGTGAGCGGGGTGGCGGTGACCGAGAACGGGACCGTTATCGCTGCCGCCTACGGGAACGTGACCCTCTTCGAGGCCGGGGGCAGGCAGATAGGGAACAACAACCTCCGCGATTTCATCGCGGCCCTGGCCTCCACCCCGGGTGGCGAGTACACTGCCGTGGGCTCCGGGGAGGGGAAGGTCTACCTCCTCGACAGCAACCTGACGGTCCTCTGGAAGTACCTGGTCATGGTCGCCCCCAACGCCGTGGCCATATCCGGGGACGGGAATGCCATCGCCGTGGCCATGTCCACCCCCACCATCTACCTCCTCAACGGGAAGGGGGAGGTGGCCTGGAGGTACAAGGCCGAGAAGGTCCCGACCTCCATCGCCCTATCGTCCAAGGGGGACCTGATAGCTGTAGCCACCAAGGAGGCCGTCTACCTCCTGGACAGGGAGGGGAATGGGACCTGGCTCTACAAGACCGGCGGCCCTGCGAGAGGGGTTGCCCTGGACGACCGGGGAAGAGTAGCGGTAGGAATAAACGCCTCTCTCTTCCTCCTGGAAGGGGGGAAGGAGGTCTGGAGGTACGAGGCCGGTGGGCCGGTGAAGGCGGTAGCCATGACGGGAAGCGGGGATTTCATCCTCCTCTCCACCGAGGATAAGGTCTACCTCCTGGACGGCGGCGGAAAGCTGGTGTGGGATGGGGATATAGGAGGGATATTGTCCCTAGCCATCTCCCCCAACGGCAGCTACGTGGCCCTGGGGACCGACGACCACTTCGTCTACCTCGTCAGGAATGCAGAACCCGCCGTTGCGGGTTCTCCAGCGGCCCCCGGGGTCTCCTGGGACCTCAACCTGACGGAGAGGACCTTCGGGGGGAGGCGCGTAGGGGAGGAAGCCAGTGGAATCTATGTCCTGGGGCGGCTCGTCCCCCAGGATACGGTCTACAGGGCCCTGGTGGCCGCGGCTGTTGTAATCTTAATCTTCCTCTTCTTCCCCAGGAGGAGAGATGAGGTGGAGTAGGACCTTCTGGAAGGTCCTGGCCATGCTCTCGCCGTAGCTCACCAGGACGATCCTCTTGAGCCTGTTCTCTTCCAGGAAGGCCTTCACCTCCCCCACCATCGCCACCGCCGCCTTCCCTTCCGGCACCCCACCGACCCCGGTCCCCATCCCCGGGAAGGCGATGCTCTTTATGCCATGCTCCCTGGCGCACTCCAGGGCCGCCCTCGTGGCCAGGGCCACGTTCTCGATACCGATCCGTTCAGCGGGCATGGCCATGGTAGGGGCGTGGATGACGTGGCGCGCCTTCAACCGCCCGCCGGTGGTCAGGACGGCTGACCCCACATGGATAGGAGCTTTTGCTCTCGCCTCCTCCTCGATCTCCCTGCCACCCTTCCTCCTTATGGCCAGGGCCACCCCGCCCCCCATCACCCCCAGGGAGTTGGCGGGGTTGACGATGGCCTCTGCATCCATCTCCGTGAGGTCTCCCATCACGGCCTCCACCTCGCACCCCCAGTAGCGCGCCCTAACGCCGGGCATAGAGGTGCCCCCCGACGGCGGCAGCGGCCCCGATGGCTATGAGGGCAGGGTCGTGGAACCAGAGGCCGTATACGAGGGACGGTATCGCCACGAGGTGGGGGAGGACCAGGAAGAGGCGGGCCATATGGTGTTCAGAATGTAACAATTTTATCGCTCTCCTTTACTATCTCGTACAGATCTCTCATCGTGGAGAGCGGGCACATGGCCGAACCTTCGGATTGGCGGATTTTGAGGCAGGTGCCACAGGCAAATATCTTGCCACCGTTATCAACGAAGAGGCGCATCTGTTCTGTGATCTTGAATTTATCGGTATCGAGAGATTCGGATTCCACCCCCTTTGCCAACAAGAAAGCTTTTACTTCATCGCCCTCTTTCAGGGCAAAATTTCCAAACCGAAAGGCGTTCCATACGGTTTCCGGGTCGTTCGAATAAATTACAATCCCTATCCTCATATCCTCACCTCCTTGAATCTCAGCGCACCCAAAGGGCGTATAAGGTTTCCATGCAAAAGAAGTTTACGCCCCGTGGAGAAGCCACCGTGTTCACTGGCTGCCATCGTGGAGATGCGGCGCGAGTTCCCCTGGACGTTGAAAAATTACGTCGGGGCTGGGATTTGAACCCAGGCGGGCTTTTGGCCCATCAGCTTAGCAGGCTGACGCCATACCGGGCTTGGCTACCCCGACTTTTGGCAGGCGCGCCCGGAGGTGGATACCTCTCCAGGGGCATGGTTGCCAGGCCTGAACTCAACCCCGCTCCCCCGCAAGCACCGGGAGCTCCACCCACCGCTGCTCCCTTCCGGGCCTGATGGATTCGATGGATTGGGCCGTTTAACCCCGGCCTTCGGGTCGGGGTCCCGACCGCACCGATCCTGCGGGACGAGGTCTCACCGCCATGGCCTGGGCCAAGACCCCTCTCGAGAATATTGCCCTCTGGGCTTCGACCCCTGCGTGTCGGCGATCTCAGGTAACAGGGGACGCCGGACCCCCCAGTCTAGCCTGCCGTGAGACTTATCGCTTCCCTGCTATTTCAACTTTGCGCCGGGTGATGGAGGCCTCGACCCGCATGAAGACGGGGCCCCTGATGTCTATCACCCCGCCCTTGGTGGTTATGTACCTCATGGCCACGTCCTCCAGCCTCATGTTTATATCGCTCAGCCCTTTTACCACCGGGACGCGGGTCACGACCTTCTCCTTCCCCTCGGTCACGCCCGCCTCCAACCTGCTGGCGGCCAGGAGAGCTATGGTGTCTATGTACCGCGTATTGCAAGGGAGACCTCTGGTCCTTATCTCCTTCTCCTCGGGGGGCAGGCCGTAGATGGACCCACCCGAGACATAGATCTCGTTCAAGGCCGCTGGGCCCAGGAGGCTCTTCCCCTCCTCCCTCTCCACCAGCCTCACGTCCACATCGGCTCCACCCAGGGGGCCCGAGTAGATGGGGTACTCGCATGGGGCCTTGGCATGAGCGTGGGCTACCGCCACCTCCACGATCCTCCCGGCTATGGCCCTGCCCTCGGGCATGAGGGGGGACCTGGCGACCTTGAGCATGGAGGCCAGCTCCCTGTCCGTCAGGACCCAGGGGGCGTAGAACTGGGGATAGACCATCGCCCTGATGTCGCCGTGGCCTTGGAGGACCATGGCCAGCCGTTCCACCCCCAGCCCCAGGTTCATGACTGGGTACTCGATCTTATACCTCGAGAGGGCCACGGGGCTGTAGATCCCGAAGGTGGCCACCTCCACCCATCCTATCTTG
>JBBSVP010000152.1:0-5456 GCA_038046745.1 Candidatus Hydrothermarchaeota archaeon | reverse complement strand
TCTTGGGGTGCTCGGCGTAGACCTCGGTCTGGGTCCCTGGGGCATAGTACTTGGATCGCTTCTCGTCGGGCTGGAACCGGAAGCGGGTGAAACCGAACTGCTCCAGGAGCCCCTCTGCCACGGCCTTCCCGTCGTCTGTATCCACGACTTCGTCCAGGAGGACACAGGAGGCGGATATGTGGGAACGGAGGTGGGTCTCGTCCTCCCTCTGCTCCCGCCGGAAGCACCTGTCCACGGAGAATAGCCTTATGGGCAGCACCCTCTTTCCCATAAGGCTCTCGAGGGTGAGGAACCAGCCGCTGGTCATGTGTGACCGGAGGGTGAGCCTGGTCGCCTCCGGCGCCAGGGCCTTAAATTCGGGGAGCACTTCGTCCAGGAGGCGTGAGACCAGGGCATCGGAGACGCCGAGGGCCCGGGCCACCTCATAGGGTAGCTCGTCACCGCCGAACTCGCCCTTCTTGTACCTGTGGAGGATCTCCTGGAGATCCTTCTTCCTGGCCGGGTCTATGCCCAGCCTCTGGAGCCCGGCCACCTTCTCGTCGCTCAGGCCCACGTCCGGCCTCGGGAGTCCCCCCAGGTAATAGCAGCGGTCGAGGACCGCGAAGGCCTCGGGCCCGAACTGCTTCCCCACCTGGGCATCCTCGATGAAGATGGGATTGGAGACCTCCTCAAAGCCCATGCGGAGGTAGGCCTCCCTCAGCCGTTCTACGGTCTCGAAGAGGAGATGGGGCTTGCCGTAAGGAGCTTTCGTCCTGGGATAGCTGGACTCTGGTCCCCTCCTGGGCAGGAGGGCCCCTGTCTCGAGCCAGGCGCCCTCGAAGTCCTTGGTCGCCCGCTTGGCCACCTCTTTGCTGTTCCACTTTCCCATCGGCTCACTTCTCCAAGGCTGCCAGCCTCCTCTCCAGCCTCGTCTGCTTCAGGGCCATTGTCACATCCCCCTGAGTCCTCTCCAAGAGGACTCTGGCCACGTCCTGCTTCCGCTTTATGGGGAGGAGGGCGCTGGGGTAGTCCAGGGTCATGAGGCCGTGGGTTATCTCGTCCATGAGATCCAGATAATACTCCACCGCCTCCAGCTCCTCCCGCCTTATGGCCCCCAGGATGTGGCGCCTCAGTTCCCCGATGGAGTCGCCGAGCCCCAGGGCGTAGGCCTCCGCAGGGATGGAGAGCTCCTCAGGGGTTGGGAGGTCCAGCCTCTGTAGGAGGGCATAGGTAATGGCCGCCTCGGCGTACTCCTGGTAGGTCTCCTGGAGGAATGGAAATGTGGAGTTCGCGCCCAGGGCCTGGACGCCTCGACGGGCCTCCTGGAGGAGCTCTTCGGCAGCGGCAAAATCCCCCTTATGGATCTCCCTTATGGCCCTGGTGGAGGTCCTCCTTATCTCCCTGCCCTTGGCATAGGCCGCCTCCCTCGCCCTGTCCTTCCGATCCAGCCCCTCCTTTAAAGTACCTATGATCCCGCTCGGGTCCATCCTACTTCTTCCATGTGGTATAACCACAGGCCCCACATGCCAGGCGGTCCTTGTGGATGGCCATGAAGACGCCCTCCCCGCACCTGGGGCATGGTGTATTCTTCCTTTTCAACCCCCCATTCGCTTCATAAAGCTTCCACTTCTCGCCCATCGCTACTTTGCCTCCTTCTTCTCGGCCTTGGGCTTTTCCTCTTTCTTGGCCTCTGGTTTGGGCTTCTCTTCCTTGGGCTTCTCTTCTTTCTTCTCGGCCTTCTCGATGAGGGAGTTCTTCTCCAGGGCATGGCGGGGCTCCACCTGGAGGGCCCGCTCCTTCGTCTTGTATACCTTGACGGCTGCTATGGACTCCCTGACCCCGAACTTGGACTTGAGGGATCCCAGGATGACGGTATCCTTCCCAGCGTTCAGTAGGGCGATGAGCTTCTCCCTCACCGCGTCCCGAGTGGGGGTGGCGGCGTCGTGGGTGACCTTGACCGTCAGCTCCCGCCGCTCCAGCAACGGGTTCTCTCTCTCCTCTATGATCTCTATCTCCATCTTACCACCTTACCTGTTATAGATCAACTTGAGTATGGATGCCACGTCCTCTTTCTTCTCCTGGGTCACCCTTATAAATACTATCCCTTCGTCAGGCTGCCCGTAGAGGACCACGGTATCCGGTTCTGCCTCCAGGATGCACGGGAGGACGGCGAGGTCCTCCTCCCCATCCACCAGGACGATGGACCCTTCCGTGAGGAGACCTTCCTTTATGCCGTCCCATAGGGCCTGGGTGATCATCCCGGGCGGGTTGGTGACCTTGATCGCCCTCCCTCCCTCCGGGGGAGGCTCCGCCTGGGTCCTCTTGGTCTTAAGGTCCACGACGGCCAGGGAGGGCCTCACCCCCACGGCCAGGAGGTTCCTGTAGGTCACGTCCCCTATGGCCACGATCCGCTCCCCCTTCAGCCGCCTCTTCGCCTCTTCGGCCGGCTGGAGGCCCTCGCCCCGCAGGAGCTCCCCGAAGGGCCTCTTGAAGAAATCACGGAGCTCTGGCGGCAGGGTGAGATCCCTCATCTCACCCTCAGGGCGTACCTGCCCTTGGTGGCTATATTCAGCTTCTTGGCCACCTCGGACTTCTCGGGGTCCAGGATGCTCACGTATCCCACCCAGTTGGGGGAGGTGGGGGCCTTGCAGACGGCGCAGATCTCCGAGGGCGCCAACCGGCTGCACTGGGTGCACGCCTTCTCCTTCACGCCGCCGCCTCCTTAGCCTTTGCTTTTTTCTCCTTCCCCTCCTCCTTCTTCCTGGGCGCCTTCTTCCCCTGCCGCTCCTCCTCGAGCCATTCGAACCTGCCCAGGCCGGGCTGGCGCATGGTGAAGTTTATCTTGGACTCTTTGGACCTCTCAGGGTTGAGGCTTATGGCCACGGCCCGGGCTCTGACCCTGTTCCCCACCTCCAGGGCCTTACTGCTCTCCTTCCCCACCAGGGCCATGCGCTTCTTGTCGTAGACGATGTAGTCGTCGGTGAGCTGGGAGACATGGATCAGGCCATCGAGTGGTCCGAAGCGGACGAAGGCCCCGAACTCCACGATCTCCACCACCTCGCCGTCCAGGATCTCTTGGAGCTCGGGCTTGAAGACGAGGGCCTCGAAGACGGTGTTGTGATAAGCGGCCCCGTCCCCCGGTATGACGGACCCGTCATCCACCTTCCGGATCTCTGTTATCGCCAGGACTATCCCCAGCTCCTTGTCCAGCTTGCCCTCGTATCCCCCCTCCGTCCGCCCCTTGTACTCGTACCCAGCCTTGAGGATCTCCTCCACTACCTTCTCCAAGGGTTCACCGAACCTGTGGGGGGGCACCCTCACCAGGTCCGCCAGCGCTACCAGTTTAAATATCTCTATTCCTCCTTTGACTTTTATCAGACGAATAAGGGCGCGAAGATGAGGCTGATGGTGTTGATGAGCTTCACCAGCACGTGGAGCGACGGCCCGGCAGTATCCTTCAGAGGGTCGCCCACGGTATCCCCTATCACCGAGGCGGCATGGGTCGGGTTCTTCTCTCCCGTAGGCAGCCTCTTGCCCCCCAGGTTCCCTGCCTCGATATACTTCTTGGCGTTGTCCCAGGCGGCCCCGCTGTTGTTCATGAACATGGCCAGGAGGACCCCGCTTATGGTGGCGCCCATCAGGAGGCCGCCCACGGCCTCGGCCCCCAGGAGGAGGCCCACTGCCACGGGCACGATGAGGACGAGCATGCTGGGGGCCACCATCTCCCGGAGGGAGGCTTTGGTCACTATGTCCACGCATTTGCCGTACTCCGGCTTCGTCGTGCCCTCCATTATGCCTTTGATCTCCCTGAACTGCCTCCTCACCTCCTCCACAATCTGGAAGGCTGCCCGCCCCACGGCCTTTATGGCAAGGGAAGAGAAAAGGAAGGGGAGGGCGGCGCCTATGAAGACCCCCACGAAGATCTCGGGCTTCGCTATGTTTATCCCGTCCCTGAGAAGGTTTACCCTCCCGCCGGAGAGGTGGGTCACCTCCGTCAGGTAGGCGAAGAAGAGGAGGAAGGCCGCCAGGGTTGCGGAGCCCATGGCGTATCCCTTCGTCAGGGCCTTGGTGGTGTTCCCGGCGGCGTCCAGGCGGTCTGTGTTCTTCCTCACATCCTCCTCCAGGTTGGCCATCTCGGCGATCCCGCCGGCGTTATCGGAGATGGGGCCGAAGACGTCGAAGGCCAGTATCATGGGGGTTATGGCGAGCATCCCCATGGTGGCTATGGCGGTGCCGTAGATTCCCGCCGGGTCTATGAGCCCCGGGTATGCGGGGTCGGCGTTGATCTTGTAGGCCAGGAGGATTGCGCTGGTGAGGAGGACTACGGGCAGGGCGGTGCTCTCCAGCCCCACGGAGATGCCGGTTATAATCGTGGTCGCCGGTCCTGTCATGGAGGACTTGGCGACGGAGATGACGGGCTGCCTGTCCCTCTCGGTATAGTGCTCCGTTACCTTGTTTATCAGGACGCTGGTCGCTAGGCCGATGATGGCGGCGTAGAAGAGGCCCATATTCCCCTTGAGGAGGAGCTGGACAAGGATATAGAAGGCTATGGCACATAGGACCGTCGTGGCGTAGAGCCCCATGTTGAGGGGCCTCATGGGATTGGTTTCTTCCGGCCCGGGGCGGACGAAGGCCATCCCCAGGATGGTGGCTATGATACCGGCGCAGCGGGCTATGAGAGGGAACATGATGCCGCCGATGCCGTAGACGGGCCAGAGGACGAAGCCCAGGATCATGGCCCCGATATTCTCACCGGTGATGGACTCGAAGAGGTCAGCCCCCCTCCCGGCGCAGTCGCCCACGTTGTCTCCCACCAGGTCTGCTACTACGGCGGGGTTGCGCGGGTCGTCCTCGGGGATGCCGGCCTCCACCTTGCCGACGAGGTCGGCGCCCACGTCAGCAGCCTTGGTATATATGCCGCCCCCGAGCTGGGCGAATAGGGCGGCAAAGGAGGCGCCGAAACCCAGGCCCACGATGAGGACCGGGTCGAGGGGCTTGGCGCCCGCAGGTATACCGGGCAGGAGCATGGCATAGAGATAGTAGAGGAGAGTGACACCGAAGAGGCTCGAGCCCACCACGGCCAGGCCCGTCACCGCCCCACCGCGGAAGGCGACCATCAGGGCCTCGTGCATCCCCTTTTTGGCGGCGGCAGTGCACCTCACGTTGGCGCTGGTCGAGGCGTCCATCCCTATGACGCCCGCCAGGAGGGAGCAGAAGGTCCCTGTCAGGACGGCGGCGGCGGTGAGGGGCAGTAACCTGCCAGCCATCTTCAGGTCAAAGACGAAATAGATGAGGATAGAGAGAAGGATACAGATGGCGGCTATGGTCTTGTACTGCCGGTAGAGGAAGGCCTTGGCCCCCTCCCTTATGGCTCCGTATATCTCCCTCATCTTGGGGGTGCCTGTGTCCATCTTCAGGACGCTCCACCGGAGGTAGAGGGCGTAACCTATCGCAAAGATGCTCGAGAGGAAAGATAT
>JBBSVP010000151.1:0-8054 GCA_038046745.1 Candidatus Hydrothermarchaeota archaeon | reverse complement strand
ACCCCCGGAGCCCATACCTGGGGGAGGAGATCCCCAAGGAGGAGTTCTTCAGGGAGGTGGTCCCTATGATTACAAGAGAGTACGAGGTCAAAAACAGGTCCCACCTACCGCGGATAAGGCTCAGCCACCTCCTCCACCCGGGCCTCTGGAGGCGGTTCCTCACCAACTGGAGGGGCTTCTCCCGGGAGTTCCTCCAGCGGCTCTACAAATCGGCCCTGAAGAGGATATAGCTACTCCACCGCCTCCAGCACCACCCTCAGCTCGTCTGAGGGTACTATGTGAGCAAAAAGCCTCTCGTAGAGCCGGGGGAACCTGTTGGTGAGGGGTTCTATAATCTTGCCGAGGATCTGGAGCCTCCCGTGGGCGAACTTGAACCTCTTCTCCAGGATTCGGAAGCGGGCCTGGGAGTACTGAAAATGTGACTCCGGGGTGAAGTAGTCGAAGGTGCTGTAGGAGAAGAAGCGGAGGTGGGTGGGGTCCGCGAAGGCGTAGTTGGAGGTGAAGTAGGGGACCCGGGCCCTCAGGATGCCCCCGGGCCTCAGGACCCGGTGGACCTCCTCCATGAAGAAGACAAGGTCCGGCAGGTGCTCCAGGAAGCTGATGCACCGGACCTCGTCCGCTACCCCGTCCTTGACGGGTATCCCGCGCCGCAGGTCCGCCACCACGTCCACCCCTTTCATGGGGGCTATATCGATCCCCACGGCCCCAGGAGCTTTGGTCCTGCCGCACCCCAGGTCCAGGAGCCTCATGCCCTCCCTCCAGCCACCAGAAGCCTCCATGCCCCCCAGAGGAGGCCCAGGGCGAAGGCCATATCCCGGAGGAGGAGGAGGGGTACGGAAGCGATGCCCACGGCCCTGTCCCTGCAGAAGTTCCACCAGGCCGTGGGGAGGAGGGTCAGGAAGAGAGAGGTGATGAGGGCCACCAATGGGAGCGGACCTCTGAGGAGAGCATATCCCAAGGCGATTGGCAGGAGGTAGAGGAGGAGGAGCTGGAGCTTGAGAGTTTGAGGGGTGTAGGAGTCCTTCAGAACCTTGGGCCGGTTCTTCCTGTAGAGGGGTACCCGCCAGTAGGCGCGGTAGAACTTCTGCCTCAGGTACTGGGAGAGGCTCTCGGGGTGGCGGTGGTAGACGACGGCCCTGGGGTTGAAGACCATCCGGTAGCCCTTGGTGGCGAGGCGGTATGAGAGGTCCGGGTCCTCCCCCGAGGCCGTGGGGTAGGTCTCATCGAAGCCACCCTCTTTGAGGAATATCTCCTTGAGGTATGCGGCGGAGTAGCTCCCGATGAAGTCTATGGAAGGGCTCATGGCCATGAGTTCGTACCTCCCCTCGATCTCCAACTGGACGAACCGAGGCACGAGGCCCTTCTGCCTCGTCCTGTACCTGCCCTGGACCCCTACGACCCCCTCCTGGATGGGCCGCACCATCTCCTCCATCCAGTCTGGCTCCGGGACGCAGTCGGCATCGGTGAAGAGGAGGATATCGCCCCTCGCCTCCCGGGCGCCACGATTCCTGGCCGCCGCCGGGCCCCTGTGGTCCTGGGCTATGAGACGCACTGGATGACGTCCTGCCACCTCCCTGGTGGAGTCATCGGAGCCATCGTCCACCACCAGGACCTCGTACTCTCCCTGGTACCTCTGGCTGAAGACGGCCCTCAGGGCATCTTCCAGGACAGCGGCCTCGTCATAGGCCGGTATGACTACGGAGATCATGCCTAGGCGGCCTTCCCCTTCTTGGACCTGAGGAGGTACCGGAAGAAGGTCCTGGAGGACTTGAGGACCCTTTTGGCCTCCCTGGGGCTGGTGAGGGCCTTCCTGAGGGTAGCGAGGATATACTCGGGCCTCAGGTAGAACCTACGGCGGGCCTCGTCGCAGAGGGCCACGAGTTCCTCGTTGCTCAGTCCCGGCCTGGAGATGAGGCAGTTGTGGACCCCCTCCTCCGTCAGCCACTGCGAGTAGTCCTCGGTGGTCAGGTAGCGGTTCTCCCTGGCCCACTGGTAGGCCTCCGTCCCAGGATAGACCATGATGGGGAAGAACTGCGCCGTGTCCGGTGCCAGCTCCAGGGCAAAGTCTATGGTCCTCTCTATCGTCTCCCTAGTCTCCCCAGGGCAGCCGAGCATGAAGCACCCGTGGACCAGGATCCCGGCCTCCTTCACGTCCCGCATGAACTGCCTTATCTGCCCTATCTCGGTGCCTTTGTGGATCGTGTCGAGGACCTCCTGGGTGCCGCTCTCGAAGCCGACGCAGAAGAGCCTGCACCCGGCGGCCCGCATCTTGCGCATCGTCTCCAGGTCCACATCGGCCCTGGAGTTGGCAGACCACGTTACCTTGAGCCCTCTCTCCAGTATCATATCAGAGATCTCCCGGCACCGGGCCCTGTTGGCCGTGAGGGTGTCGTCCTCGATGAAGACCTCCCGCACCTGCGGGAACTCCCGCCGGATGTACTCCAGCTCCGCCACGAAGTTGGCCGGGCTCCTCAGCCTGTAGCGTCTCCCGTTCATCGTCTGGGGTAGGAGGCAGTAGACGCACCTGTAGGGGCAGCCACGTCCAGAGAGGATGGTGATGACCGGGTGCAAATTGGCGGCATAGAAGTAGTCCTCCACCCGGAGGTGCCCCTTGTAGACGGCGCTGACGAAGGGGATCTCGTCCAGGTCCTCGATGAAGGGACGCTCCGGGTTGTGGACGATCCTCCCCCCATGGCGGTAGCTCAGGCCCTGGATCTCCTCGAGGCCCCGGCCCTCTTCCATGGCGTGGGCCAAGTCCCTCAGCGTGTAGTCGTACTCCCGCCTGGCCACGGAGTCCACGGCAGGGTGCCGGAGGGCCTCCTCAGGCAACGCGGAGACGTGGGTCCCCACCAGGGTGGTGAAGGAGCCCGTGGCCTCTTTTATCGCCCCGGCCACCTCCATATCATTCTTTATGCTGGGGGTGCTGGTGTCCAGGACCGTCAGCTCCGGCCTGAACCTCTCGGCCTCCCTGACCACGTCCTCCCTGTTATACCCCCTGGCCGGTCCGTCGATCAGCCTCACATCCAGGCCCTCCTTCTCCAGGACCCCCGTGGCATAGGCGAGCCAGAGGGGGTAGTAGAGCGTCCCGCCTTTGGAGATGGCGGGGCTCCTGGAGGAGCGGGAGAACCGCTCCAGGAAGGGCGGATTCAGTAAAAGTATTTTCATCGCCATCTACTCTCAGTATTAACGGTTTAAACCTTTTCGTTCTCCAGGCCCTGCAGGTATGCCCTTATCATCCCCCCCATGGAAGGCCTCTGCCGAACCCGGGGCTCCATCTTACCGGCCTTCTCGATGGCCTCTTTCAGGCCCTGGATCTCGTAGACGCCTATGACCCTCCCTTCCCTCTCCAGGACCCTGACCAGCTCGACCTGGTGATCGTTGATGTGCTCCCCGTACCTGGCCAGCCGGGGCACGGCCACGACGGGCTTACCGGCCTGGAGGGCGTAGACTATGGACCCTGCGCCGCCGTGGGTGACTACGATCCTCGCCTCCCGGTTCAGACGCTCCATCTCCCCCCGCGGGGCGAAGGCGAAGGACCGGGCATTCCTGGGCAGGTAGGCGGTGTTGCCCCTCTGGATCACCACCTCCTCCCCCAGTCCCGGCGCCAGCTGGTCCATCGCCCTGACCAGGCGCTCGAAGGGCTGGATGTGGGTACCCACTGCCACCAGGATCAGAAGATCCCACCCCCGTACTGGGCTTTCCTTCCGTATTTGCCCAAGAGGGCCCTCCACTGGACGAAGAAGAGGTCCGCTATGGGGTATAGAAGCCTGCCGGAGAGGGATGGGGAGTCGATCCTGGCGAAGCTCTCTATGTATATTATCTTGGACCCTAGGAGCTTCCCGATGTAACAGAGGGGGACGACGACGCCTGCACCGGTGGTTATTATCACCCCGGGCCTCTCCTCTAAGACGACCCGCAGGGCCTGCAAGATGTTCCTGAGAAGCTGCAGGGGGTTCCTCCTGGGGTCCTCAATGTAGTATATCTTACCCTCCATCCCTGAGGTATCCTCCCTCCGGAAGGTGACCAGGAAACTTTCGTACCCTTCCCACGCCTCCTTCACAGAGAGGAGCTCGGTCAGGTGCCCACCGGCGGAGCATGCCAGGCATACCTTGGGCTTCATGGGCTAGACCATGAGATAGAGGATGGAGGCCCCCAGGAGCCCTTGGGCCAGCAGGATGACCGCCACCACCCCCCTCTCCCCCAGCCCCCCGAGACCCATGACTATGTGGGTCAGGGACTGGACCTCCCCTGGCGGTGCGAGGGTGCCGTCCTCCCTTGGCGTGCCGTAACATTCGCCCCGCATACCTGTCCGGGCCTTCAGGAAGAGTTCCAGGAAGTAAGGTGCATAGAGGACCACGGCCACCTTCTCCATGTTCCCCAATATCGCCACGCTGGCGATGGTAGCCCCCACGGTGTAGGTGAAGGTGTTCCCAGGGAAGACCTTGGCCGGGTACCAGTTGTAACGGAGGAAGGCCAGGAGTGAGAAGACCATGCTTAGGGCTAGGACCGCGACCCAACCGGACCCCGTCTGCCATGCCACGTACCCCAGGACAGCGAGGATGATGGCTCCCATCCCTGCCTCCAGCCCGTTCAGACCCGCCAGCATGTTGAAGCCGTTGGCGGCCCCGGTGAGGGCCAGGGGGATTATGAGCAGAGGATACAGTATGCCAAAGTCTACCGTGCCGAGGACCGGGAGGCTCATCGTGGTCTCCCCGGCATTGACCGCCATCAGGGGGAGGGCGATGGGGAGGGTGAGAAGTGGCTTTTGCCATTGCTTGAGCCCCGCCTTCCATCCAAGGACGTCGTCTATTATGCCGACTATGGTGACGCTCAGGACCGTGGAGAGGGCCGCGAAGATGTAGATGAGGTTCTCGTCCATACTCCGGAAGTAGAATGTGGTGAGGCCTATGTAGGTGAGGACCCCGGCCACGAACCCTGCGGTCACGGCGACGCCTCCCATCTCCGCCACCTCGGGCTTGGAGGGCTTGTTCATGTCCCGCCCCACCAGCCCCACCTTCCTGGCGGCCCTGGCCCAGAGGGGGACCATCAGGTATGACGTCAGAAAGCTGGCTAGTAGGCAGATTAGGATTATAGAGCCCATGTCCCTGGAGAGAGGGCTCCTCGCAGGGATATAAAGCTTACCCTAATTCCGCGTCGTCAGGTCCCTCTGAGCCTTTGGGGTCGAGAGAACCTCTGTTACGACATCCGCTACGATGTTGCTGAGGACCTCGTCATTGGCGATGAGGTACTTCCAGAACAGGAGGGAGAAGGCGTAGTCCGCGGCCCTGGACCTTTCCTCCCCGTCGAGCTCTCTCTCCTCCAGCCCGGCCGGTACCTCCAGGGCCCCCACCTCCATCCTGGTGCCGTCCAGTAAGGTGATGGAGACGATCTTCCTCTCTTCCAGGCTGTAGGTCACGTCCTTTATCCTCTCGGCCTCGAGAGTATAACCCCCATCCGGCCCCTCCCGGTAGATCTTGGAATCTTGCTTCCGCATGGATCCGACCAGAGGTCCCCTCGCCCGGGTGCTACTTAAGCTTTTGCCTGACCGGGGGAAGATAGTTATAAGATTATTCCTTCCCGGTAGCGAGCCTCTCGAAATCTTTGTAAAAGCCTATCTTCCGGCAGATATAGAGGTCTCTGAGGGAACCTTTCCAGCCCTTGAGGAGACCCTTCAAGAGGCCGAGCTCCTCGGGCCTCGCGGAGCCCTCTTCCCACTCTGTCACCAGTATCAGGGTAGCGCCCTCTATCCCCACGCGCTCCTTCCCCTTCACGAAGTGGGTGGAGAGGTTGACTGCGCCGTAGGTGCCTATGAGCTCCTGGAGGCTCTCGCCTTCCCGGATCCGGAGGATGTACTTTACGCTCCCCCCGCCCAGGATTATCATATCTGCCTCGACAAGCGCTACGAATTTACCCCTATCCTCTCTGCCGAGGAGGATCTTGTCTCCACCAGAGATCTTGAGATCTCTCACCGTATACCCCTTGGACTTGAGAAAGCTCTCTATCTCCCTCAAGGCCGAGGAGCGCCACTCTCCCATGTTATAATAAGGATGGCTTATGTTATATAAACCTATTAATTAAGAGGAGAGGATATGGTCTCTATATCAAGATGGAAGCCCGAGACGAAGCGGGAGCTGAAAGAGTGGGTCCTCGATTACCTCAAGGCCCACCAGAAGGTCAGGTCCAAGGACCTGGTCGAGGCGATAAAGAGGGAGAAGAAGTTCTACAGGTTATCCTCTCTGTCTACCTACAGGTTGGGAACTATCCTGAGGAACCTCCCCATAGAGAGGTTCGGTACTACGGAGAAGGGCTCTTTCGTCTACTACTACGTCCTGAGCGAGCCCAAGGAGAAGAAGAAGGCGGCCGTGGGTTAGCTACTTCCCGAAGCGCCTCTTCCGCTGCTGGAAAGTTCTTATGGCCCTGAGGAAGTCTATCTTCCTGAAGGCCGGCCAGAAGGTCTCGCAGAAGTAGAGTTCCGAGTAGGCGCTCTGCCATAGGAGGAAGCCCGAGACCCTCTCCTCGCCTGAGGTCCTGACGATTAGATCAGGGTCGGGTAGGCCATTGGTATACATGTTCTTGCTTATCGTCCCCTCGTCGATGGCCTCGATGGCCAGCTTCCCCTCCTGCACCTCCCTGGCGATGCTCTTGACGGCGTCGAGGACTTCCTGTCTCCCGCCGTAGGCCACTGCCAGGTTCAGATTGAAGGCACTGTAGCCTTTGGTCCTCTCCTCGGCCCTCTCTATCGCCGCCCTCACCCTCTCTGGCAGGAGCTCGACCTTCCCTATGGCCCTCACCCTGGCCTTGAGCTTGTGGATCTTCGCGTCCTCAGCGACCGTGTTGAAATACTCCACGAAGAGGTCGTAGAGGTGCTCCACCTCCTCCCTGGGCCTGGAGAAGTTCTCGGCGGAGAAGGCGTAGGCTGTTATGTTCTTTATCCCCAGCTCCGTGCACCAGTCCAAGACCTCTCGCAACTTCTCGGCCCCGAGCCTATGCCCATCCCAGGGTAGGAGACCGGACCCTCTGGCAAGCCTCCGATTCCCATCCATGATGATGGCTATGTGCTCCGGCATGGCCCCCCCCCTCACCTTCTTCTCCAAGACCCATTCATAGGCCAAGTAGACTGGCCTCAGTAGTGCACCCAGCAACATCTCTCTTGCCTTTGCCCCAGGACTTTTATACTTTATGTTGAGATCTCGGGATATGATAAAGACCAAGTCCGTCTATGAGGAGAAGGAGGAGGGGGACGGCCTCAGGGTACTGGTCATGCGGAGGTGGCCCAGGGGGATCAAGAGGGATCACATCGACCTCTGGACGAGGGACTTGGGACCGAGCCTGGAACTCCTCGCCGATTGGAACGGAAAGAAGATAGCCTGGGAGGAGTACGAACGCAGGTATATGGAAGAGATGAGGGCCAAGGGGGACCTTCTGGCAGAGCTGGTGGCGATGGCTCGAGATAGGGATATAACAATTCTCTGCTGGGAGAGGAGCGACGAGCACTGTCACAGGAGGCTCCTGAAGGGCCTCTTAGAGGCGAGGAGCTAATATCCCCCAAAGACGGTGCCGCACTTCCCGCAGAATTTGCCGCCAGAGGTCACCAGGGCCCCGCACTCCGGGCATTTATCGGGCCTGGGCTTGGGCCTCTCGGCCGGCCTCCGGGGGGCTGGCCTTCTCACGATCTCTTCGTCCACCTCAAGGCTGGGTCCTTCTTCGGGCATCAGATCTCTTCCCTTCTCTCTGTCTTCTCCACTGGAGACTATCCCGAGAGAGGCCCTTATCCCGTAGAGCACGGCCCCCGCCCCTACACCCGCATATAAGGCAAGGGTGACGGGATCCAGCCTCTCAATCCTCAGATAGCCGATATATATGAGAGCGGAACCACCGCTTATCGCCACTAGGCTCTTGACCATGCAGGCAAGGAGGTGGGAGAAGACCTCCTGGCCATAGTCCTCGGACCCCATAGTAGACCACTATGCCATGAGGGTCCGGCATATATACCTTACGCGAGGGCCGCTGCCAGGGCGTCGGCTGCCGCCTTCGTGGCCTCCCGGTTCTTCCCG
>JBBSVP010000150.1:0-9647 GCA_038046745.1 Candidatus Hydrothermarchaeota archaeon | reverse complement strand
AGGGCACGTGGGCGGTGAAGTCCAGGGAGAGGGGGGTCACCGAGATGCGGTTCTCCCTCCTTACTGTGTGGACGTCGGTATCCTCCTCGGCGTCGTAGATGGCATCGCCGTCGATCCAGAAGTAGGGCCTCCCCCTGGGATCGAACCTCTCCTGGACCTTCGTGGTATACATCCTCCGGGCCAATCGAGTGACCTTTATCCCCTCCCCCCCGGCTCTCTCCGGTATATTGATGTTCAGGAGGTCCACCCCCGCAGGGAGCCCCTCCCGGAGGACGTGCGTCGCCGCCCCCCTCAGGACCCGCACTGCCAGGGAGAAATCCACCTCGGGCTGGACGGCCTCGAACTTGATCTCCGAGGAGGCCTGGATCGAGATGGCGATGGACGGTATCCCCTGGCTGGCCCCTTCCAGGGCAGCCCCTACGGTCCCTGAGGTCGTGGCCTCGGAGGACATGTTCTCCCCTATATTTATCCCGGAGATGAGGAGGTCGGGAGCCCTCTTCAGGACCCCGTACATGCCGACGATGACCGCGTCCACTGGGGTGCCATCGATGGAGTAGGCCTCAAGCCTGTCCATCCTGACCTTGGAGATCCCTACGGGGGTGAAGAGGGACATGGAGCGCCCCACGCCGCTCTGCTGGACCGCCGGTGCCACGACGATCACCTTCCCCAGGTCCTTGGCCCCTTCCGCCGCCGCCCTTATCCCGGGGGAGTTTATCCCGTCATCGTTCACCACCAGGATGGTCTTCACGTCCCCTCCTCCATGACGAACTCCCTGTAGGTGTCCAGGGTCGCCTTGAAGAGGCCCAAGATCCCCGGCCCCAGGAGGACTCCCAGAGGGCCGAAGACCATGGGGCCCGTGATGAAACCCAGGAGGACTATGAAGGGGTGGGTATTCCCGTGCCTCCCTGCCACCACTGGCCTCACCACCATGTCGGGGATGAGGGTGAGACCCACGAGGCCGAAGGTGATGACGGCTACGGCGCCTGTCAGGTCCCCCAGGAGGAAGAGGACTGCGCCTATAGGTATATAGACCAGCTTTGGGCCCACGATTGGGAGGAGGGCCAGTATGGCCGTTATGACCCCCAGGAAGATGGGGTAGTTCTGGAGGGGCGCTATCCCCATGAACCGCCCTATGAGGAAGAAGCCTATCATCGCTACGAGACCTATGGCTATGGAGGTGATGAAGTGGCCGAAGAAGACCCCGTAGTAGGTCCTGTCCACGGTCTCGATGAAGCGGGCCATCATAGCTTCCCTGGAGGCAGGGGCCAGGCTTATGAGGAACCGCCTGAGGGCGAACTTCTCCTTGAGGAGGTAGTAGGAGCCGGCGAAGAAGACGAAGACCTTGAAGATGAGCTCCATGCCCATCCCTAACCCCTTCAGGACCTGCTCAGGGCCCAGCCTCGCCTTCACCTCCCGCATGACCTCGGCGTATATGCCGTCGAACCCTACCTCCCCGAAGATGGGCATCGAGTAGCGGAGGTTCTCCAGCTTTGTCAGCTCGTTGGCGTATATCTCCAGGAGCTGCATCCCCACCAGGAAGACCGGCAGGATAGCCAGGGCCACCACCAGGATGGCCGCGCAGCCCCGATTCTTCACGACCCTTTCTATCCTGTCGGCGAGAGGGGAGGCCATGTAGACGAAGAAGACCGCCAGGAGGAGCGCGTCCAGGACTGGGCGCATCACGTAGATAGAGGCGATGAAGAGGATCAGTATGAGGACCGCCAGGCTCTTCCACTCTACGTCTTTCTTCATAGGGGCCGGCTAGACAAAGCGAGGCTTCTCCACCTCGAGCTTCTTTATGTACCTCTTCAGGACACCCACCGTCTCCTCGTGGGTCATGAGAGGGACGATCTCCGTGCTGGCGTTCACGTCCTGGAACTTGGAGAGGTACTCCCTCAGCTCTTCGAGGCCCTCGGCCTCCACGATCTGCACCCCTCCGGGCTCGCTCAGGAAGCCGAAGTGGCAGATCACCTTCAGGCCAGGGTTCTCCAGGGCTGCGAGGACCTTCTTGGCGCTGCTAAGCTCCAAAGGGCCAGTGACCCTGCTCCGGACCAAGAAGTACATGGATCTCCCTGTAAGATTATAGGCCTCCCTTTAAATATTTTTGTCAAGAGGGATCAGTCTAGGGGCTTGACCTCTATAAGGCCCGTGAGGACCGCATACTGCCCAATCAGGCGGGGGTTGTAGAGTCCTATGGCGACCTGGTATAGGCCGCCTTCGTGGAAGGTGTATTCGTAAGTATCGGTGTATGGTACGATGACACCGGTAAAGATCACGCCCTCATTCTCATGGACGGTACTGTTCCTACTACACCTGCCATCGGTGCACCTGAGCTCGATGCTCATGAGGGTGGTCCTCTGGTTCACCCACCGGACCGTAGTATTGACGCCCACTTTAAGGATATCCTGGCTCAGGGCATCTGGGTAGGCGATGACCTCCACGATGGGCCCCTTTGGCACTTCCGGCCCGGGGGTAGTAACGTTGGTCACGTTCTGGACCTCCGGCTCCGGCGGGAAGCCGAAGGGCATGCCGCTTATCTCCTGGACCTGCGGTGCCCCCTTCTCCAGGACCTCCTGGAGCTTGGCCCTGTTGGTCTCGTGGGCTACCTTAGTCAGCCCCCTATCGGAGCCGGCGAAGACCGAGACGATCTGCCCGTTGGAGTACCGCTTCAGGTACATGCCCCCCACCCCCCCGGACCTGAGGAGGGCCTGCTCCTGAGAGCTCAGGATCTGGCGGGTGATGTTCCCGACGCCCTCGTAGGCATCTGGACCGCCCAAGATGACTATGTACTTCTCCTGGGCGTACTTCCGGAACTCGTTGACTGTGGGCGTCTCTACGGCGTAGCCATGGGCCGTGATGAACTGGAGGAAGTCCTGGCCCATGGGCCCATCTATGGAGTTGGCAAGGACGACCACCTTTGTACCCTGCCCTTGGGCGAGGGTGCCCTGTGGGGATACCAGGAAAGACGCCAGGAGCGCCAGGAGGATTGCTACCCCACGGCCGATGGGCATTACCTCTCCCCCTCTAGAGTTATGAACTCGTCCCCTCCCACGTGGAAGATTGGCCTCAATTTCCTCACATCGAACCTCTCGCTGAAGAAGCCTTCTCCAACGCTCGCCGCCACCACCTCCCCCAGGAAGAGGGTGTGGTCGCCGGAGGTGAAGCGATTGACGACCTTGCACTCCAGGTGGGCGATGCACTCCTTTATCAAGGGGGGCTTGACCTTTCGGGCAGGCTCCGTGGTGAGGCCGGTGGCCTTGAACTTGTCCACGCTACGCCCAGAGTTGCGGCCGCAGAAGAGGGTCTCCTTGGCCAGGTCCATCTGGGGTACGTTGATCACGAACTCCCGGGTCTCCTCGATGAGCTTGTGGGAGTACCTCTGGGGGCCGATGCTTATGGTGACGATGGGGGGATTGAAGGAGACGGGGGTGGACCAAGCCAAGGTGATGATATTGGGCTTCCCTTCCTTGTCTACGCATGTCACCAGCACCGTGTGCCGGGGGTGCATCAGCAGGTATCTGGAGTCGGGGGGGACATCCTTCTTGGCTATCATGGCTCGACCTCCTCTCTCGTTCATCCCAAGTCCCGCCGGCCGGATTTGAACCAGCGACTAAGCGGTCTACAGCCGCCCACTCTTCCAGGCTGAGTTACGGCGGGCTCTTCTTGCTATCTCAGCACTATTATTTAAAAGTTAGCCCCAGAAGTGCACCTCTGTACCTCACCTCCCTGAGGGCCCTCCCCTCCGGGATCTGGAATGCCACCCTGAGCTCTAGAACCCTGCCGGGTTCTATGGTGTAGGCCCCGAGGCCTCCCGAAGGGGTGTAGAGGACGCCCCTATCGTCCAGGACCGACAGGTATGCGGGGTTGAAGATTTCGGTCCCCCCGCCGCCATTCCTGACCTGGAGGTCCACGGTGAGACCCTCCCCCGACCTCTCCACGCCCGCCACCTGGACCGATAAGCCCCCGAGACAGCCCAGGGCCAGGAGAGCCAGTGCGAAAGCTATGCCGTAGCGCCCCATCGCCCAGGATTTATAAAGTACCAGGAGATAATAGTTACCCCATGGGATGGAAGCACCTCATACCCCTCATCTTCCTGATCTTGATCCCCCAGGCCCATGCCCAGGGGCTGGTGGTGGCCCTGCACAACGCCACCTACACCCTGGAGGACGGGATGGCTGTGGTGGAGGAGATCATGGTCTTCGAGTACAGAGGAAATGACATCTTCCTGGAGGAGAAGGTCTATCTATCCCGTGACGGCACCGAGGGGATAGAGGTCTCCGGCACCAATTATAAGGTGGAGGCGGGCAGGCCGGCTGGGATAATTCTCAACCTCTTCATCATCAGGGACGAGTCCAAGCGTGTGACTCTGAAGTACCGGCGGGGGGACATGCTCACAGAGAGGGGCCCCATAAAGAGGTTCGAGGGCCTTGCCCTGGGGAGATACACGTGGCTCGCCAAGGAGGCCAATATCAAGATCATCGTGCCGGAGGGCTACCAGTTAGGGAACGCTACCCCCGGGGGCAAGAGATACACGGACGCCGGGAAGGAGGTGATCCTCTACAGGGCCAGGCTCTTCGACGGCCTTGATAAGATCCAGGATGGTTTCCCCATCTACGTGGAGTACGCCCGTTTCCGGGAGCTCTGGTTGGGGGAGATGGGCACCGCCAGGACCCTGGTATTGGAAGCATCCTACGACCTGGCGGATGCCAACGCCACCATAGCCAAGAACCCGGTGGGCGAACCTCTCGAACTCTACCAGCAGGCGGGGGGAGAGATCCAGAAGGCCGTGGAGCTCCTGCAGATGGCAGAGGTGGCAGCCAGCCCGCCGGGGAGGGCCTACTATCCGGCTTACCTCATGGTCAAGGAGGCGGGTGGACGTGCGAGGCTCGCAGCCAGAGGGGCGACCAAGGCCAGGGACCTCTTCAACGCCAGGGCTCAGAGGGAGCTGGAGGAGAAGATGAGGGGGATGGAGCAGAACTTCAGCAGACAGTCCGAGGCCCTGGAGAGGAACCTCACGGCGAAGATCGAGGATCTGAAGAGGGGCGACGAGCCCCGGGAGACTTCGCCAGCCCTGCGATCCGCCTTGCCCATCATCGTCCTGGTGGCCCTCCTGGCCGTAACTGCCACGGGTGTCTCCAGGCTGAGGAGGACGGAGGGGCCCAGGAAGGGCCAGATCCAGGAGTACAGGGCCATCGGGGACCTGAAGAGGAAGACCTTCGAGGGCTTCGAGGCTAAGCTGGGGGCTGTTAGGAGGTCCTCGGAGATCGCCGCGGAGATAAAGGGGCTGATGGAAGAGAAGAGGGCCCTGGAAGGAGGGTTGGAAGGATTGCGGGAGAAGAGGATGAGAGGGGAGCTGGCAGACTTGGCCTTCATCGTGGAGAAGAAGAGGGTGGAGAGGCAGGTGAATGAGGTCGCCTCCAGGATCTTCGCCCTGGAGCAGGAGCTGGAGAAGATGCAGGGGGAGAAGGATTGAAGAGGAGGCGTATATCCCACCTCGCTCCTGGTGGAGGGCGGAGCATCGCTACTCTCCTGGAAGAGTACCGGAAGGCCGGGGTTTTGGGGGCCGGAGACCTCGCGAAGGCCGCGGAGATATACCGGGAGATGCTCCAGCGGAGGGCGACCGTATTCCTGGGGCTTTCGGGCCCTTTGGTCCCCTCGGGTCTCCGAAGCATCTTCGCAGAGATGATCCGGAGGGGGCATGTCAGCGCCATCGTCACCTCCGGCGGCAACATGGTCCACGATATGATAGAGGCCTTCGGCGGCAGGCACTACGTGGGGTCCTTCAGAGGGGACGACCGGGCCCTCATGAAAGAGGGGATGGGGAGGATGGGGAACGCCCTGACCAAGCACGCAGACCTGGAGGCTTTCGAGAAGCGGACGGGGAGGATCCTGGCCTCCATCCCTGAGGATAAGAGGAGGAACCTCTCCCCCCGGGAGCTCTTCCAGGAGATCGGGGCGCGGATAAAGGGCGAGGGATCCATCCTCAGGGCTGCCTACGAGAAAGGGGTGCCCATCTTCTCCCCCGCCGTGGTGGACTCGGCCCTGGGGCTGGAGCTCTATCTCTTCTCCCTGGAAGAGACCCTGGTCCTGAACGCCATCAAGGACATGAGGGAGCTGGCGGAGATCGTCATGGGCGCGGAGAGCAGCGGGGCCATAATCCTGGGCGGCGGAGTTCCCAAACACTACATCCTGGGGGCCCACACCCTGCGGGGGGGGATAGACTACGGGTTCCAGATCACCATGGACCGGGAGGAGGCCGGGTCCCTCAGCGGTGCACGACTGGAGGAGGGGCGCTCCTGGGGGAAGGCCAAAGCTGGGTCCCGCCTGGCCACGGTCATAGGGGACGTCACCGTCCTCTTCCCCCTCCTCTTCTACGGGATGGAGGGAGCTCCTTGAACCTAGAGAAGCGGTCCAGGGTGATTCTCGCCCTGGACCTGGAGGAGAAGGCCAGGGCCCTTGCCCTCTGCGAGCAGGTGGTTGAGTATATAGACGGCATAAAAGTGGGCTACCCTCTGGTACTGGCCTCGGGCCTCGATGTCATGGAGGAGCTGAGAGTCCTTGGAAAGCCGATCATAGCAGACTTGAAGGTGGCCGATATACCCGAGATAAGCTCCGGGATCTGCCGCCGGGCCGTGGAGAACGGGGCAGATTACGTCATAATACACGGATTCCTTGGGAGGGATGTGGTCGAGAGCTGCTCCAAGGTGGCCAGGGTCTTCGTGGTGGCGGAGATGAGCCACCCAGGGGCAGAGGAGTTCATGGCCCCGAAGGCCGAGAAGATAGCTGCCATGGCCAAGGCGTATGCCCAGGGGATCGTTGCTCCCGCAACCAGGCCCCAGAGGATCCGGGAGCTCAGGAAGGTGGTGGGAGACCTCCTCATCATCTCCCCAGGGGTGAAGGCCCAGGGGGGAGTCCCAGGCGGGGCTATAAAGGCCGGGGCAGACTTCGAGATCATAGGGAGGGGGATATACGCCAGCGGGGACCCCGTGGCCATGGCGAGGGAGTTCTCCGAGGCGCTGCGGAACCTGTGATGGAGCTGGTGATAGAGAACTGCGAGGAGGAGCTCTCGGAGTGGCTCTGGCTGGAGTACCGCCACGCCGCCGAGATCTGGGGTAGGGCCATCTTCACCAACGCCAGAGGGATGGAGAGGCTCCAGGAGGCAGGGGAGGTGAGGGAGGAGGGTTTCGAGAGTATCTGCAACCCCGAAGGGACCCTCGTCCTGGACCCCAAGGCACCCCTCCGCCTCAGACCGCAGGACTTCGATGGGATCGAGTACGTGGTCATAGGTGGGATCCTGGGTTATGCGGAGGCAAGAGGGAGGACCAAAGAGATGATAACCTCCAAGTTGCCTGGGGCGAAGGTCAGGAACGTCGGGGCGACGCAGCTCCCCATCGACGGCGCGGCCCTGGTGGCCAGGCTCGTGGCCATGGGGCTGGAGCTGGACGAGATCGAGATAGCCGACGGGCTGGAGATAGATCTGGACGGGGAGGTGATAACCCTCCCTTACGGCTACGTGGTACTGGAGGGGAAGGTGGTGGTGACCCCGGGGCTGATCGAGTATCTCACCCGGTAAAGCGCCTGTAGAGCCTCTCCAATCCCCTGGCTCCGGCATCGATCCTGGACCAGGGTAGGGGCTTGTCCAGGGATCTGGCTCCCGTGTATCTCTCCAAGTCGATCCCCTCCTCTCTCGCAGCCCTCCTGAAGGCGCTGTAACCGCCCCCGTGATCCAGGCTCCTGGCAAGGACCGGTGCGAGCCCTCCGTCCCCCCGGGCTATGGCCGCCTGGACGTATGCCTCCCTCGGACTCTCGGCCTCCATCTCCACGCCCTTCACCGTCTTCCTCAGGAGCTTCAGCCTCTTGCCCATGGTCGCGCCCTCGAAGGCCGACCACTGGAGGGGGGTGTGGGCCTTCGGGACGAAGGGGTTCACGCTCAGCCTCACCTTCAGCCCAGTCCTCTTCACCTCCTCCACCAGCGCCGCTATCTCCCTGATATCCTCCTCCGCCTCGCCGCACCCGAGCATTATGTAGAGCTTGACGTTCCTCATCCCGTGCCTGGACGCCAGGCGGCAGGCTCCCAGGATCTCCTCGTCTGCGAGCCCCTTGTTCAGCCGGCAGCGGACCCCCTCGCTGGACTCGGGGGCCATGGTCAGGGTGCGCTGCCCTTTGGCGACGAGGGCCCTGACTATGCCCTCCGTCAGAGTATCGGCCCTGAGAGATGGGATGGAGAGCCCTACATCCTTGCCCGATAGGAAGGCGCAGAGCTCGTCCATCCGGGGGTGGTCCGCGACCGAAGGTCCTAGGAGGACGACCTTCTGCGGCCTGTTGGCCTTGATCCCCTCCTCCACGAGGCCCTCGAGCATCTCCAGGGAGCGCTCCCTCTTCGGCCTGAAGGTATAGCCCCCGAGGCAGAAGTAGCAGCCCCGCCCGCACCCCCTGGCCACTTCCAGGAGGAAGGCCTCCCCGAAGGCCCCCCCTGGGGTCATGACCTGGGTCGCAGGATAATAATCATCCAAGACCTGCGCGTAGACCCTCCTGGTCCGGTTCTCCAGGGCGGGGAAGTAGAACCCTTCCAGGTCCCCATAGCCCTCAGGTTCCTTGCTCCTCAGCTCCCCATACCGCTCCACGAAGGGCAGGAGGCCCACCTCCGCCTCCCCTATCAGGAAGGCGTCCACGAAAGGTCCCAGCGGGATGGGATTTACGGCACAGGGACCTCCTACCAGGACCATCTGCCTCCTCTCCTCCCGGTGTATCGGGATGCCGCCCCTCCGCAGCATTCCGAGGATATTGAGGGCATCAGCCTCGAACTGCCAGGAGAAGGCGATAAGATCGAACTCCCGGAGTTGCGAGCGGGTCTCGATGCTCCTCTCCGCATCTGTGAAGAAGCGCTCGGCGTAGACATGCGGCATGGAATTGATCAGGTCGTAGACCATCTGGTAGCCCAGGTTGGCCATCCCGGCGGCGTACCTGTTGGGGTATACCAGGGCCACCCTGAGCTTCCCCCTGGGGTCTTTGCGGATGGCGTTCCGCTCGAACATGCCTCTATGGGACCGGGATAACGATGACAAACCCGAAGGAAGCCTTTAAATATCACCGCCCTCAATGCGAGGTTGGTGGTGCTCATGGACTATGATATCAAGGATAAGAAGCTGGCTGGGAAGGGTAAGCTCAGGATCGAGTGGGCCAAGAGGCAGATGCCGGTCCTCAACATCATAAAGGAGCGCTTTGCGAGGGAGAGGCCCCTCAAGGGTGTCCGCCTAGCCGCCTGCCTCCACGTCACCTCCGAGACCGCCAATCTGCTGGACGCCCTCAAGGCCGGCGGGGCCAGTGTGGCCATCTGCGCCTCCAACCCCCTCTCCACCCAGGACGACACCGCCGCCGCCCTGGTCAGGCACTTCGGGATCTCCACCCACTGCCGCAGGGGCGAGAACCGGGCCACCTACTACAAGCACCTGGAAGCCGCCCTCGATTTCCACCCCCAGATAACCATGGACGACGGGGCCGACCTGGTCAGCCTGATCCACACCAAGCGCCCCGCCCAGCTGGGGGAGATCCGTTGCTCGATGGAGGAGACCACCACCGGTGTCATCCGCCTCAAGGCCATGGCCCTGGCCGGCGCCTTGAAAATCCCCGTGGTCGCCGTCAACGAC
>JBBSVP010000149.1:0-3187 GCA_038046745.1 Candidatus Hydrothermarchaeota archaeon | reverse complement strand
ATAAGGGGCGCAGACGCGCATGGTTATCGAGTAGGTCCCGGTAGGCATGTTGGTAGGGAAACCGCTCGGCAGCCTGGGTGGAGAGGATGTGGGCGGTTGGGGTGGTTCGGCCGTCCACGGTGGGCGCCTGGTCGGAGTTGGGGGCGAGGTGGTGACGATCGGCCTGGAAGTAACGATTGGTAGCTCGTCGGTCTCCTCAATAATTTCTTGAGCCGATACCTGGGCGAGATCGTTGTTGACCAATATCTGGTTGAGAGCGTTCAAGATATCGGGATCGTTGAGGAGATCCGGGAGAAATATATCTAAATCTAGGGTCGTTGATGGATTGTCAGCGAAATAGAGGTCTATCTTCGCGTAGAGGGTCTCGATGCTTTTGGACTCCTCCGGGTCGCTGTAGCAGTATCCACCGCGAGGAGGGAAGACCCCGCCAGGGCAGTGCATAACCGCCGCCGTAGTGGTGGTCCTATCGACGGCCAGCTCGATGGTCGCTCCCGCCAGTATAAGGTCGGCGGGTATGGTGCTCATGAGGGTGACGGTCCCAGACGGGTCCGAGGCGCCTACGAAGATGGGGCCGTCATAGGTCAAGAGGTTCTCATCTACGGTGATAACGAAATTGCCAGTCGAATCGGTAGTCCAAGAGTCCTTAGATACCTGCCAGCCACTTGCCCCCGGTCTCATGATGCTCACCGGTGCGTTGGGAACGCCACGGCATGGTCCGGGGTCGCACCTCGGCCTGGTCCGCCTCGAAAGGGGCTGCCCTCCCTCGGCCACCAGCATTACGGTGTAGGGTGATGTCGCCTGTGTGAAGGCCGTCCCTGCCACGCCACTCTTAGCTCCCGCAGCCGGGACGCCGACGGTCCCTCTGATCGTTACTTCGTCTGTCGGAGGTGAAGAGGTAGTAATGGGGGGCCATCCGTCCTCGTCTCCATCATCACCGCCCAAAAAGTAGCCCAGAAATCCAAGGAGGGCGAAGGCCAAAAGGACTACCAGCACAGCCTTCGGTATACGGGAGGATTCGGCCGGAGCACTACCAATCGGTATGGTCTCCCCAGCCAGTTTATATGCGTGCCACGCGAGGGCTAAGCCGACCACCGAGCCAAAAATATAGGCTATGGGTGGGAATAACACGGCTGTCGAGATCAACCAGAACGAATAGAGGATTAAAGCAATAAATATCGGGATTCCCCACCATTTTCCCAGATATAAATAACCCATTCCTGGCAAGAAGAAATTCAGTACCGCAGCGGCCGCTGGGCTCTTTTTCTTGATCGTCTTTGTTGGGGTAGTCGCTTGGGGTACTGCAGCTTCTAAAGGCGCCCCTAGAGTATGCCCGCACTTGGGGCAGAATTTGTATTCCTCGCCCAGGGCAGTCCCGCATTTGCTGCAGAATTTTGGCATTACCTTTCCTCGTCCTTCATTCCATATAATATCTTCCGGGTTTCTCGATGTTGTCGATAAGCAGAAAAGAAGGTGAGGGGACGAGGTCCCATCTGCTCCGGTAAGACGGTCGAAGAGTTCAAGGAGATGCTGGTGGAATTGAAGGAGTGTGAGAGGCTCAAAAAAGGGGTTGTGCGTCCTTCCCGTTAGCTATCATGCTATATACTCCATCGAGGACCTGTCGAAGTCCTTGACCATCTCCACGTAGAACCTCTCTTTCGGCTGGAAGTTCACGGGCGGGTAGAGGAGGTTGGGCAGGAAGCGTTCTATCCCCTCTGCCATCTGGGTTACAAGGTGCTTGGGCCCGAAGACCTCCTTGCAGATCTTGTAGGCGGTCTCCCTCAGAACCGCTTCGTCCAATATCCCGAGGGTGTGGAGGTACTCGTGGAGGAGGACGTGGAAGGTGTAAGGCTTGAAGAGTCTCGGGTCCGTCTCCAGGATCTTCCTCAAGGGGGTCTTGTTCATCACAATGATATTCGAGCCGAAGGGGTAGAAGGCGCCTATCAGGAGGTTCTCCTCATTTCCCAGTTCAGTGAGCCCCAGGGAGAGGCCAGCCCTACCAGTCTTCTTCGTCCTCCTCACCACCTCTTTCACCAGCTCGAAGATGTCGGCCAGACCCCTGGCCCTCTCAAGCTTCTCCGCGAAAGAATGGACCTTTGGTCCTGTCCTTACCTCTACCACCTCTCTCACCCATTATAGATACCTACGGTTAGATTTATATACTTTTTGGTTATATAACTAACACTATGAAGATGAAGATGGCGAGGGTGGAGAGAGAGGCCAGCAAGATGAGGATGCCCTTGGAGAGGGTCCGGTGGCTTCAGAAGCTCAGGAGGATCGCCTATGTAAACCGGGCCGACCTCTTCCTTGACTGAGATATGACCGACCGGGGGTTGGCGAGAGAGATCCGGGAGCTGAAGCGCGAGGTGAGGCAGCTCCGGGGGGAATTGGCCCGTTTCACTGAGCGGTCCAACGAGGACTATCTGAAAGGCCTCCTGGATGACGCCCGCAAGGACTTCAACCGCATCTTGGCAGAGCATCTGGAGAGGGATGTGGCGTTGGATCTGGACCACCGCCTATCCAAGGACTGCCATCGCTCCCGGAGGTGTGTGGAGGACTTCTCGAGCAGGTTGAAGGGGATGCCGGCCCTATGCGAAACTTCAGGGACCGAAGCAGCCTTGGAGGCCAAGTACAAGGAGTTCAGGCTCCTGGAAGAGGTCCTCGGCCCTGACTGCGCCCCGTGCATCGGTGAGGCCCTCGCCACACTGAACAAGGAGGCCGACGTCCTGCGGACGCTAGGGCTCTACGAGGGGGGGAGGCAGGAGCGGGGTGTCCAGGACCTCTCGGTGGAGTTGATGCAGGAGATCCTGGGCCCCATGGCCAATCCCACACGCCTAAGCATCCTCAAGGCCCTCTATAGCGAGTCCAAGAACTTCTCGACCCTCTCCGAGATCTCGGGCCTCAGGAGCGGAAATCTGCTCTTCCATCTCAGGATCCTAACCAGGGCGGGGCTCGCCGTCCAGAAGCAGGAGCGGGGGGACTACATGATCACGAAGAAGGGACGGGAGCTTCTGGAGGGGCTGGCGGGGCTCGGTGGGGAGTAGATTTGCAAAGGTGGAATCACGGTGTAATGTCCAGCCAGTCGGGCGGCCTCTCTGGCACCTTGTACTTTATATACCCAAAGCCTATGCGCCTATGGATCTCGTTGCAGGCTTCGGTGCTGGTCTGGTACGCCCTCTCGAAGGCCTCA
>JBBSVP010000148.1:0-5388 GCA_038046745.1 Candidatus Hydrothermarchaeota archaeon | reverse complement strand
CTCGGGTCCGACCCGGAGTACGCGGACCTCGAGGACCCCATCCAGGCGCTCCTCCTGGCTGCTGACGCCTTCCTCATGGACGGCCCCCAGGGGAAGGGGATCGTGGCCGGCTACCCCTGGTTCGGCGAGTGGGGTAGGGACACCATGATCGCCCTCCCGGGCCTGACGCTGGTCACCGGCAGGTTCGAAGTGGCCAAATGCATATTGAAGAAGTACGCCTCCCACGCCAGGAGGGGCCTCATCCCGAACCTCTTCGTAGAAGGAGGCGAGGCAGAGTATAACTCTGCCGATGCCTCCTTGTGGTTTTTACAGGCCGTGGGGAGGTACCTGGGGTACACCCAGGACTACGCCTTTGTCAAGAAGGAACTCTGGCCCACGGTGAAGGGGATCGTGGAGGCCTACAGGGACGGGACGGATTATAATATACATATGGACAGGGACGGCCTCGTCTCGGCCGGGGCTCCCGGGGTCCAGCTCACCTGGATGGACGCCAAGGTAGGCGATCAAGTGATAACGCCGCGGGAGGGGAAGGCGGTGGAGGTGAACGCCCTCTGGTACAGCGGCCTCAGGCTGGCGGCGGAGCTGGCCCAGCGGTTCGGGGAGAAGGACGAGTACGGTCCCATGGCGGCGAGGGCCAGGGAAGGGTTCCAGGCCTTCTGGAATGAAAATGAAAAATGCCTCTACGACGTCCTGGGCACGAAACCAGATCCAGCGGTGAGGCCCAACCAGCTCCTGGCCCTAAGCCTCGGGCCCCTCCTGCCCAGGGAGAGGGAGGAGATGGTCCTGAGGAAGGTCTGGAGGGAGCTCTTCACCCCCTACGGCCTCAGGTCCCTCTCCCCCAGGGACACGAGGTACAGGGGGAGGTACGAGGGGGACCAGAGCCAGAGGGACATGGCCTACCACCAGGGGACGGTGTGGTCCTGGCTGATGGGGCCCTTCATCACGGCCTACCTCAGGCTCCACCCAGAGGGGAGGGATGCGGTCGAGAGGCACATCCTCGACCCCTTCCTGGGTCACCTCCGGGAGGGCGGGGTAGGCTATATATCCGAGATATTCGACGGGGACGGGCCCCACCAGGCGAGGGGGTGCATAGCCCAGGCCTGGTCCGTGGGCGAGATGATCAGGGCCTATTTCGAGGATATAAAGGGGGCGCGACGTTAGCATTACCTGTTTAATAGGAGGGGGCCTATGGGGCTTGGGAGGGCCTATAGATTATAGATTTCCAGCATCCGCTTGGTGACCTTGGGCCAGGTGAACTCCCTCTCCACCTTCTCCAGTCCCCGCTTCCCCATGGCCCGGACCCCCACGGGGTCGTCGATGACGTAGTTTATCCCCCAGGCGATGGACTCGGGGTTGATGAAGACCTTCACCCCGTCCCGGAAGTTCTCTATGTTGTCCCTGAGACCGCCCACCTCCGTCCCCACCACAGCCCTTCTGGCAGACCAGGCTTCTAGGAGGACCATGCCGAAGGGCTCGTTCCTGCTGGGGATGCAGACTATGTCGGCGGAGTTGAGGAGGTCCACATACTCGCCGTCGGGCAGATAGCCCAGGAAGCGGGTCGCCTGGTCCACGCCCAGGACCCGGGCCCGGTGCTCGAGATGGCCGCGCATATCCCCCTGCCCGGCTATGATGAACTTGGCGTCCCATCGGTGGCCCAGGACCCGGGGTATGGCCTCCACCAGGAGGTCTGGCCCCTTCTGGTGGACGAGGCGCCCTATGAAGAGGATGGTGGGGGCCAGGGGATGGATGCCGTACCGCGCCTTCACCCGACCCGGATCCACCTCCCGCTGGAAGCGCCTTGGATCTATGCCGTTGGGGACCACGTGAATCTTCTCCTCGGGGTGCTTGTAGAGCCATGCTATCTCCCCTTTCATTGCTCTGGAGACCGTGGTAATCTTGTCTGCTATGAGCCCCCCGTACCACTCCTTCCCGCTGATCTCGTGGAACTCCCACCAGGACCCGAAGGCGTTCCCGTTCCGCCCGAACTCCGTGGAGTGATAGGTGAGGATTAGAGGGCTTCGCCCTGCCTGCTTCAGCTCGTGGAGCGCCTCCACCACGTGCCAGTCGTGGCCGTGGATGACGTCGAACCTGCCGAAGCTCTCAACGGCGCTGATGCGAGCCACCATCGCTCTCCCCATGTTCCAGCAGTAGTCTATGATGTTGTGGCCTGGGGCGAAGGAGCATCGGTGGTAGGATACGCCGTTCACGATGGCGTGCTCACCCTGCCCATCCCCCCGGCGGGTGAAGAGGTGGACCTCGTGCCCCTCGGCCGCGAGGCCCTCGGCCAGGCCCGTCACGGCAGGAGCCAAGCCACCGGTCCTGACCGAGTGCATGGACTCCCAGGAGAGGAGGGCTATGCGGAGCGTCTCCATCAGAGGGCCTCTCTCAGCTCCAGCACCCGCCCGGCCACGAGCCGGTGGAGCTCATCGGGCCCGCCCTTGAGGCCCCGTATCCTGTCCGCCAGGGCCCCGTCCCCCACGGTGAACCTGACCCACCGCTCCAGGTCCCCGTTGGCAGTGTGGAAGGCGATGGAGGCCGGGGGCGCGAGCTTTATAGTGCAGGAGAGCTCCTCCAGGCTGTGGGCCGAGACGCCCACGTAGCGCTCCCCCTCGTGGTAGTGCATCCCCCTCTCCGGCGGCAGGACCCGGAGGAGGTAGGTGGCGGTCTTATGAGGCTCCTCTAGGAAACCAGCCACCTGGGCCTGGAAGTCCTCCAGGATGTTGGTGAAGGCCCGGAAGGCCTCGAAGGGGGGCTGCTGGGAGAAGTAGCCGTGGACTATCCCCGGGGCCCCGCCGGCTATGAACATGTAGTAGAGGTGGTCGCTGATCTGGAGGAGGCGCCAGAGTCTCAGGAGCCTCTTGTCCCGGGCCCTCTTCACTGGCCTTTCGAGGCCTTTCAGGGCGTGGTAGCAGGTCCTCTGCATGTCGTTGCTCAGCCAGGCCCCTGTGTCCCTCTCTATGTCGGCCCAGGAGACCGTTGCATGATCGTCCACGTCCAGCTCCCCCACCGGCTCGTGGCGCTCCACGAGTTCGGAGGGCGTCCTGAAGGAGAGCTCAGGGTAGCGGAGTATCTCCCCCGGCAGCCACCGGAGGAACTCCAGGATCCCGGTCTCCTGCCAGTGGTGCTCCCCGAAGGTCTCGTAGTCCATGAAGAGGTTGATGCACTGGCCTTGAGAGGCCTTGAGCCAGGAGGCGTATTTGTCGGCGGTGAGGGGCCATTCGGGCCACCAGCGGGACGAGAACCGGAAGGCTATGTCGTCGGCCAGGCGGTAGTTCCTGAGGAGCACCCTCACCCCGCACCCCTTGGCCCTGTAGAGGTGGTTGGGGGATCGCCAGCCCAGAATGCGCTCCGCCCCCTCGGTGAATATGCCCTTGTAACCCATCCCCTCCACCGCCTTGGCTATGGAGTTGTTGTAGACGAACTCCGTATTCTCGAAGACCTTCGGCTTGTAGCCGAAGAGCGAAGCGATAGCTTCGGTGTGGAGCCGCACCTGTTCCACGAACTCCCCCCTCTCCATGGAGAAGAGGCTCGCCAGGGAGTGGTAGTAGGTCTGGTCCAGGAGTTCCACGCACCCGGTATCGACCAGGCCTTTGAAGGAGTCCAGGAGCTCCGGTGCCCACCGCTCGCACTGCTCCAGGAAGACCCCCGAGAGGCTGTAGGCGACCTTGAACCTCCCCCCATGGCGCTCTATGTTCTCCAGGACCACGGCGTTGGCCGGGAGGTAGCACTTCCCAGCCACCCGCTGGAATATCTCCTTATTCCAGGCGTTATTGAAGTAGTGCTCGAAGAGGTCCTCTGGCTTTGCCCCCCGGGCCATCTCCCTGGTGAAGGCCCTGTTCAGGCGGAGGGGCTGGTGGACCTCGAAACCGAGGCAGATGTCGGGCATTAGAAGACCTCTTTAAATTCCTTCTCCTCTTCTGATTACCGTCCTGAAAAAGGGGAAAGCGAGTACAAAAATTGATTATCGGGCATGATTTTGTTATTTACTCTCCATTGATATATACCTACCCCTTCTCCAGCGCCGCTACGGCGCAGATCTCCCTCTGGGCCAGCGGTGGTCCGCGGTACATGAGGACCGTCCTGAACCTTTCCCTGAAGCCGCAGGAGCGGACCGTCTCCAGGGCCTCGCCGTTGTTCTCTGGGACTGAGACCCAGACCTCCCCCTCCAGCCCCGCCAGCTCTGCCTCCAGGAGCCCTCTGGCGCAGCTCTGGCGGGAGACCCATGGGCCGATCTCCGCGCCCGTCTCTGACCGCCTCCCCATGATATAGCCGGCGATGCGCCCTCCCTCCCTATGGACCTTGCAGAGGTCAGGGTACTCCTCCTGTAGCCGCCTGAGGAGCTTCCCCCTCCCGTCCCCGAAGCGGGGCCCGTCGAAGGCCACGAGTTCGTCCACATCCACGGCATCGCCCGCCCCCCGCCCGCCTTCGGACCGGCCCGAGAAGGTTATTACGCTCTCATCGCCCTCGAACCCCATGTACCCATAGAAGTCCGTGAGCCACTCGTAAGCGTATATCCCCACGGTCTTGTGGCCCTTCCCGGCCAATGAGGCCAGGGCGTGCTCCGCCAGCCTCTTCCCATACCCGAGCCCCCGGTATCCTGACCTCACGACCAGGTTCCCGAGCCAGGCGCTCCTCCCGTAACAGAGGGTGGTCACAATCCCGATCCTCTCTCCGCCCTCCAGGGCCACGAAGGAACCGCCGGGCTCCAGTTCCAGGAGGCGTTTTATATCCCTTTCACCGTAATCCCACCCCTCCTCCCTCGTCAAGGCCAGGGCAAACCCCAGGTCGGCGAAGCCAAGGGTCCTCACCTCCAGCGCCATGTCCAACCATCGCCAGATAACTTCATAAACCTTCCACCCAAATGGTCTTCGAAGGTTATGGTCTACGCCATCGAGACCCGGGACCTGACGAGGGTCTTCCACTCCAGCCCCCAGGTGGTTGCCCTGGATAGGGCCAGCATCCAGGTGAAGGAGGGGGAGCTCTTCGGCGTCCTGGGCCCCAACGGGGCAGGCAAGACCACGCTCATCAAGATCCTGTGCACCCTCCTCCTGCCGACCTCGGGAAAGGCCTTCGTAGGGGGATGGGACGTGGAGGAGGAGCCCCAGAAGATCAGAGAAATAATAAATATGGTGAGCGGGGGAGAGGTCTCGGGCTACGGGCTCCTGACGGTGAGGGAGAACCTCTGGCTCTTCTCCCAGCTCTACGGCATCCCGGGGGGAGAGGCCCGGGAGAGGATAAAAGAGCTTTTGAAGGTGGTCGGCCTCGAGGCCAGGGGCGACACGAAGGTGAACAGGATCTCCTCGGGGGAGAGGCAGAAGATGAACCTCTGCCGTGGGCTGGTCACCGACCCGAAGATCCTCTTCCTGGACGAGCCCACCCTGGGGCTGG
>JBBSVP010000147.1:0-11291 GCA_038046745.1 Candidatus Hydrothermarchaeota archaeon | reverse complement strand
CATCTGGCTGAGGGAGATGAAGGTCTTCTTCAGGGCTAGATCTAGACTTATAGGGTCTCTGGCGACGCCCTTCTTCTGGCTGGCCATCCTGGGCACCGGGCTCCGGTCCTCCTTCGCCATGGCCGATATCCAGGTGGGCTACCTGGACTTCATGGCCCCCGGGATCATAGGGATGTCTCTCCTCTTCTCCTCCATGTTCTCGGGGGTCTCGGTCCTCTGGGAGAAGCAGTTCGGCTTCCTGAAGGAGATCCTGGTGGCCCCGGTGAAGCGCTCCTCCATAGTCATGGGGAAGGCCCTGGGCGGGACGACGATCTCGGTCCTCCAGGGGATGATGATCCTCCTCCTCTCGGTGGCCATGGGGGTCGAGATCAGGGGCCTCGGGTCCGTCCTCCTGGCCCTGGGCTTCATGGTCCTCATCTCCGTCTCCTTCATCTGCCTGGGCCTCTCCTTCGCCTCAAAGATGGAGGACCCCCACGGCTTCCAGACGGTGATGGGCTTCATAGCCCTCCCCATGTTCTTCCTCTCGGGGGCCCTCTATCCTGTGATGAAACTGCCGCCGGTCCTCAGGGCCCTCGCCTACCTGGACCCCCTCACCTACGGCGTTGACGCCCTGAGGGGCAGCCTCATCGGGATCCACTACTTCCCGCTCTGGATCGACCTCGGCGCCGGCGTGGCCTTCCTCATCGCCACGACGGCGCTGGGTACCTACCTCTTCGAGAGGGTGGTCTAGTGCGGGCCTACCTAGCCGTGAACATCCTGGGAGCGATGGCCCTGGGGGAGGACGGCCGGATAATAGATAGAGAGCCCTATCCCAGGGAGCCCGGCGCCGTGGCCGAGAGGCTCCGGCAGGGGGCTGGGCTGGAGAGGCTCAAGGACTATGAAGTAGTCACCGAGGAGGAGGGGCCCAACCCCGCTGGGGAGATGCTCCGGCGTGATCCGTGGGGTCTCTGGGGGGTGGAGGAGGCCGAGTACTACCGGCTCGTGAGGGCCGTGGCGGTGCTGATGGCCAATACCAAGCTGGAGGAAGTGTCCCAGGAGCGTGACAGGGAGCTGATACAAGCTCTTCAAGCTCTCCAGGACCTGGAGGGGGCCCTCAACCTCCTCACCGAGAGGGCCTCTGAGTGGCAAGTCCTTCACCGGCCAGGTGGGGCCGATGAAGGACTTCCCAGCTTCATGAAGGGCCTGGAGGAGCTCTCCTCCCTTAGGGAGAGGCTGGAGGGTTACGTGACGGGGACCATGGAGGAGGTAGCCCCCAACCTGGCCGGCCTGGTGGGTCCCCTCATCGGCGCCAGGCTCATCGCCGAGGCCAAGGGGCTGGAGAGTCTTGCGAGGATGCCGGGCTCCAGGATCCAGATCCTGGGCGCCCGGAGGGCCATCTTCCAGCATATGAGAGGGCGGGAATCCCCGCCCAAGTACGGCATCATCTTCCAGCACCCCCTGATAAAGGGGGCGCCCTGGTGGCAGAGGGGAAAGATCGCCAGGTCCCTGGGGGCTAAGGCGGCCATAGCAGCCAGGCTGGACGCCTTCTCGGGGGAGTACCAGGCCGAAGGCCTGAAGGAGAGGATGGAGCGGAGGGTGGAGGAAGTCCGGAAGAAATACCCATCGGAGCCCAAGAGGCTCAGGATTATAAAGAGACCGAAGGTGGAGAAGAAGAGATGGAAGAGGAAGCGGCGGTAGAGAGGTTCCCTGGCGTATACGCCGTCGGGGACCGCCTGGCCACGAGGAACCTGGTCCCGGGGGTGAGGGTCTACGGGGAGAGGCTCCTGGCCGTCGCCGGCTTCGAGTACAGGGCCTGGAACCCGCGGCGCTCGAAGCTAGCCGCCGCGATCCTCTGCGGCCTCAAGGAGCTCCCCCTCCGGGAGGAGTCCAAGGTCCTCTACCTGGGGGCGGCCTCCGGGACCACTGCGTCCCACATCTCGGATATAGCGACCAGGGGCGTGGTATACTGCGTCGAGTTCTCCCCCCGGGTCTTCCCTTCTCTCCTGGCCCTGGCCGAACTCCGCCATAACATAATCCCTATCCTGGCCGACGCCCGGCAACCCCGGCAGTACGCGCCGCTCCTGGAGGAATGCGACCTCGTCTACCAGGACGTGGCCCAGCCGGAGCAGGCCGCCATCCTCCTGGAGAACGCCAGGTACTTCCTCAAGCCTGAAGGCTTCTTCATGCTCGCCGTGAAGGCCAGGTCCGTGGACATCGCCATGGCCCCCAAGGATGTGTACAGCCAAGAGGCCCAGAGGCTGCGGGACGGCGGCATGGAGATACGGGAGCTCCTCCAGTTGGAGCCCTATGAGAAGGACCACGCCATGGTCCTGGGGAGGAAGGCTGAAGGATAGCCATTTATACCAGTAAGTCCGATATCTATGCAGGTGATTCCATGAAGGTCCTCATGTGCACAGACAACTCAAAGTTCTCGGAGCACGCCCTGGAGTACGGGGGGAAGCTCCTGCACGGCACCGAGCCCCAGGTCACCGTGTTGTACGTCATCCCCCGGACCAAGGACATCTACGAGCACTACGTCATAGTTTCGGAGGAGGACTTCAGGAGGAAGATGGCCGACGTCTCCGCCGTGGTCTTCGACAAGGCCCGGAAGGTCCTGAAGAAGCACGGGATAGATCCGATGACCGAGACCAGGGAGGGGATGGCGGCGGACGAGATCCTGAAGGAGGCGCGGGAGGGGGATTACGACCTGATAGTGGTGGGCTCCCACGGGGCCTCGGGGGTCACGGGCTACATGATGGGCTCCGTCTCCTCCAAGGTGGTCCAGCACGCCGAGACGCCGGTCCTCGTGGTGAGGGGCGGGAAGTAGTCAGTACCCGCCCTCTTTGACCAGGGCGGCTATTATATCGACGGGGGTTATGATACCCACCGGCTTCTTCTGGTTTATGGAGGCCGTGACCACCAGGCGGTGGATGTTGTGTTCCAGCATGACCAGGGCCGCATCGCCGAGGGTATCCTCCGGGGTTATCTGGACGGCGTAGGGGGTCATGATGTCCTCGGCCACGAGGCCGTCCATGCTCCTCTCCTCCCTGAAGATCTTGAAGATGTCCAGGGCCGAGATGACACCCATCACATCCCCGGCGTAGTCCACCACGATGACGCCGCTGATCTGCTCGTCGTTCAGGAGCTTCACCAGCTTGGGCACGGGCATTGAGGTCTTGACAGTTATGATATCCTTCTTCATCCAATCCTTTACCTTCGCGATCGGGCGCATCGTTACCTCCTCAAATTCTCGCAGAGTATCTTCATCATGTCCGTGGAGGAGAGGACCCCCACCGGTACCCTCCCCGTCTCCGAGGAGAAGATCACCAGCCTGTGGATCTTCTTCTCCAGCATCTTCTTTGCGGCGTTCTCGAGGCTCTCCGTAGGCATGACGTGCTCCACCGTGGGGGTCATCACGTCCTCCGCCGTCATGGCCATGAGCTCCTCCTTGGCGTGGTCCCTGAAGATCCTGAGTATATCAAAAGTGGTGATGACGCCCATGGCCTCGTCGCTGGGGTCGACGGCGACAACGGCCGTGACATCGTTCTCCTTCATCGCCCGCAGGACCTCCTCCAGGCCTGCGTCGAACCTGACCGTGACGACCCCCCTGGTCATGACATCCCTCACCTTCTTCCCCAGAGGCTCCAGGTAACCCATGCAGCACCTCGCCCTTAGTTATGGTAGGAGAAACTTAAGCTTTGTCCCCATCCCCCGCTCCCTGGCCCTCCTGTAGATCATGGCGCCCACGGCCACATCCTGGACGGCCAGGCCCGTGGAGTCGAAGACCGTTATCTCCTGGTCCCCCTCGCGCCCCCTCTTCGTCCCGGTCACGATCTCGCCCAGTTCGGCGTGTATCTCCTCCCGCCTCATCAGCCCCGCTGCCAAGGGAACGTTCACCTCCCCCGAGTGGGAGGCCTGGGCAAGGTCGTCCACCACCACCTTGGCCCTCCTCAATATCTCAGGGTCAAGCTCCTCCTTCCCAGGCGCGTCAGCGCCGACGGCGTTTATGTGGGTGCCCTCCTCCACCCACTCGCTCTTCACGATAGGGGCCCGGGCCGGGGTGACGGTGACCAGTATATCGCACCGGCAGGCGTCCCTCACCTCTGCCTCTGGTACGATCTCGCACCCCGCCAGGGGCTTCATCGCTTCCTTGAAGGCCCTGGACTCCTCCAGGGACTTGGAGGCCACCCTCACCAGCTTCAGCTTCCGCACTTCCTTTATGGCCAGGAGCTGGGTCCTGGCCTGCCTCCCGGCCCCCACGAGCCCCAGGACCCTGGCGTCCTTCCTCGCTAGGTATTTCACGGCTACCCCACCCGCGGCGCCGGTGCGCATATCGGTTATATGGGTGGCGTCCATGAAGGCCACCGGCGCCCCCGTCCTGGGGTCATTCAGGACCAGCGTCGCCATCACCGTGGGCAGCCTCGGGGGGTTCTTCGGATGGACGTTCACGACCTTCACCCCCGCCATGTCCAGGGCCTCTATGTAGGCAGGCATGATCCTCAGGTCCCCCTCGTACTGCGGGAAGTCCAGGTAGAGCTTGGGGGGCATCTGGACCTTCCTGAGCCCGTGCTCCCTGAAGGCCCCCTCGACGGCCTCCAAGGCATCAGCCATTGTGAGGAGCTTCGCCACCACCCCGCCGTCCAGCCAGAGGATCTCCATGCCACGACTTGGGCCCGGATGAATAAAGCTTTTTCGCAAGGCCAAGGAATAAATAACCGGCCCTATATATCTTTAGAGAGGAGGGTGTCTTATGCGGAAGATGACGGAAGCCAATGTCAAGGAGGCCTTCGCTGGGGAGAGCCAGGCCCACATGAAGTACATGATCTTCGCCGATAAGGCCGAGGGGGAGGGTTTCAAGAACGTGGCCAGGCTCTTCAAAGCTGCCGCTTTTGCCGAGCAGGTCCACGCGACCAACCACTTCGCCCTGGCCCTGCAAGGGGTCAAGGATACGAAGGGGAACCTGAGGGCCGCCATCGAGGGGGAGACCTACGAGATAGAGGAGATGTATCCCGCCTTCATAGAGGTGGCCAGTTTCCAGGAGGAGGCCCCGGCCGAGGAGACGATGACCTTCGCCCTCGCGACGGAGAAGGCCCATGCGAAGCTCTACGGCAAGGCCGAGGAGGCCGTGGCCCGGGGGAAGGACGCACCTATGGGTAAGATACAGGTCTGCTCCGTCTGCGGCTACACCCTGGAGGGGGAAGCCCCGGCGGAATGCCCTGTCTGCGGTTCCCCTAAGGAGAAGTTCAGGGCCTACTGATCTTCCATCCCGAGGATCTCCACAGATAGGCCCAGGCGCTCACCGCCTACGATTGGGGAGTTGCAGGAAGGGCACTCCCCAGGGACCCGCCTGGCGAGCCATGTGTGGCCGCACTTCCGGCACCTAAGCCTTAGCCTCATTGGTCCTCATCACCAGGAGGTAGTAGAGGAGGAGGGCGATACCCATGACCGCCAGGGAGGTGGCGTAGGAGGAGAGGTCCGTGGCGTACTCGTAGGCCCTCCTCACTATCACATCGATCCCCACTTTGGAGACTATGTGAAGGCGCTGGAAGATCTCTGCCTCGATATAGAACCGGAGGAAGGACCCGATCCCTGTGTAGATGACGAAGAGGTATGCGCTGTACTGCATCCCCCCCGCCAGGATGGAGATGGGCTTGCTGGGGAAGAAGGGTATCAGCCTGATGAGGAGGAGGGACCAGCTCCCGTAGAGCTGGAAGAAGCGCCTCCCCCTATCCCTCTCCTCGTCCTTCAGGTGGATGATCCTCAGACCCCAGAGGCCTATGAGGTAGTCCACCAGGGCCCCCAGGACCGAGAAGACCGTCCCCATGACCCCAAGGAAGACGGGGGAGAGGCCCATGGAGATGCCCAGGAGGACGCTGATCTCTATCGGTATCACGCCGAAGGCCGTGTCCAGGAGGATGAGGAGGGCCAGGGTGACGAGGGGATATTGCTGTACGAGGAGGGCTGGCCCTTGGAGGAGATCGAGCATGGCCTTTTATAGGCCCTGGGGATATTAACGGTTGCGGTGCCTATGGATAGGTTCCTGGCGGTCCAGAGGGAGCTGGTAGGGAAGGTGAGCCTCATGGACGGATTCCAGGGGCCCAGGAGGGTGGCGGGGGTGGATGTGGCCTACCTGGGGAGAAGGGCCTTCACCGCAGCCGTGGTGCTGGACTACGAGACCCAGGAGGTCCTGGAGGAGCGGGTCGTGGAAGGGGAAGTAAACTTCCCCTACATACCCACCTTCCTGGCCTTCCGGGAGGCCCCCCTCGTGATGGAAGCGGTGGAGGGCCTGGAGTTCGACATGCTCATCCTCGACGGCCAGGGGATAGCCCATCCCCGGGGGTTGGGCATGGCCTCCCACGTGGGGGTCCTCCTGGACGTGGCCACCATAGGGGTGGCGAAGCGCCTCCTCTGCGGCGAGGTCGCAGGGGAAGTCCTGGTCGGCAGCCCTGCGCCCATCGTCTACGGGGGGGCGGAGGTGGGCTATGCCTTCAGGGCCAGGCGGGGAGTAAAACCGGTATACATAAGCCCCGGCCACAGGGTCTCCCTCCTCTCGGCCCTGCGGATCGTCGAGGGGTGCATGCGGGGGCACAGGCTCCCGGAGCCGACGAGGCGGGCTCACCTCCTGGCTATCGCCGCCAGAAGAAAGGTTAAATAGTTAGCTCGGGACAATCGGACTTGTGAAGCTCCTTCCGCTCCTTCTCCTCGTGGCCCTCCTCCCCGGCATCGTCTACGGGCAGGAGGCAAAGGGAAAGGTCCTCATAGACGCCTTCCACAACGCGCCCAACGAGGCCTTCGAGGCGGACGTCAGGGCCCTGACAAGTATCCTAAAGGGGGAGGGCTACATCTACAACCTGAACACCGAACCCCTCCTCTACCAGCGCCTCAGAGGCTTCGATGCCCTCGTCATAATAACCCCGAACCGCCCCCTCAGCGAAGGTGAGATCGTGGAGGTCCTCAGGTTCGTGCAGGAGGGGGGCGGCCTCCTCCTCGTCGGGGAGAATGGCAACTACACCGCCATCAGCAGCAGCAACGTCACCCTCCCATTCAACCCCGAGAACCTGAACACCATCGGCGTGCCCGTGGGGATTAGGTTCAACAGGGACGTCCTCAGGGAGAAGGTCGGAGGGGAGGTGACGCGGGAGGTCCTCATAAATCGCTTCGAGAACCACACCATGGCGAGGGGGATCTCCGGGATAACGGTGAGGGAGGGATGCACCCTGGCCCTCTCGGGGAAGGCCAAGAGGATCGCCTGGGGCTCCGAGAACGCCTACTCCGAGAGCTACGGCTTCGTCTCCTACCCGCCGGTGATCGCTGCCTCCGGCTACGGCTACGGCCACGCCGTGGCCCTCGGCGATACCGACGGCTTCCTCCAGCCCCAAGACAGGGACTCCCGGCTCCTCATGGCCAACGCCCTTGCATGGCTCACCATAAAGGACGAACTGGCCGAGGCGAACAGGTCCCTCCAGAACGGGACTAGGCTCCTCTCCGTCCATCTCTACCAGGACGCCAGGACTTTCCTCTCGGAGGCCCTTCGGATCTACACCGAAGTTGAGGCGGAGGAAGGGGTTGGGGCGGCCAGGGCCCTCCTCGAGAGGGCCGAGGTGGGGCTCTCGGCTGGAGGCCTGATGGAAGCCAGCTACGCTGACTATGAAGGGAAGAGGTATCGCGATGCCATAGGGGGGTTCGAGAAGGCCTATAAGATATATCTGGAGCTGAACGATACCGTAAGGGCCCAGGAGGGCCTCAGGATGGCGGAAGAGGCGAATGCCTCTATGACAGGCCTCTTCCACCTGGGGCAGGGGGAGGAGCTCCTACACCAGGGTAGGTATAGCGATGCCAGATCCGTCTTCAGGGCGGCCTTGGAGCGGTTCCAGGAGGCCGGGGATGGGGAGATGGTCAACAGGACCGAGGAGATGATCCGCAAGGCCGAGATGGGACTGGAGGCAGGGGCCCTTACAGACTCCGCCGAGGTGAGGATCCAGAAGAGGGAGTACGCCAAGGCTGAGGGCGAGCTGAAGAGGGCGGGAGAGACCTTCGCGAGGCTTGGGGATGCCAACGGTACCGCCACCGTGGAACGGCTGATGGCCCTCAACCAGGCCTACCAGGCTGCCTTCGCCAAGCTAGATGAGGCGAAGGGATACCTGGAGGCGGAAGATTACGAGAAGGCTGCCGCGGCCTTCGCCGAGGCAGCGACAGCCTTTGAGGCCCTGGGGGACGGGGAGATGGCTGGGAAGGCCAGGGCCAGCATAGAGGAGAGCCAGGGGCAGGTGAAGGGGAGGAGGACCATCTACACCGCCTTGGGGGCGGCCCTCCTCGTCCTCCTGGTCAACGCCGGGATCTTCCTCTGGTGGCGGAGCAGGCAGAGCCGTAGGGAGACGGCAGAGCCATCCGGTGGCGGCGCGACTGCGGAGCTGGAGAGGGAGTTGAAGAGGCTGGAGCTCAGATACACCCAGGGGGGGCTCCCCAAGAAGGACTACTTCAAGAGGAGGAAGGAGCTGGAGGAGAAGCTGGAGGCGGCTAGGAGGCGATGAGCATGGTCTTCGAGATGGTGAGTCTGGATCCCACGACCTTGGTTATCATCAAGCTGGCCTTCCTGGCCATAGCCGGCATGGTCCTCTACCTCTACGCCACCTCGCGGGTGAACGCCTATGTGAGGAAGAACAATATACCGCTGGAGAAGGCCAGGGAGCTGGTGAACGCCACCAGGGTGATAGTCCTCCTCCTGGTCCTCTTCGCAGCCCTGAATATCCTGGGTGCGGTAGCCAACATCGCCCTCTCCACCAGCATCCTGGGCGCCGTCATAATACTGGTCTCCCAGAGCTTCCTCTCCTCCTTCGTCTCCGGCCTGTACCTGGTGGCCTCGAGGTCCTTCAGCTACGGGGATCGGATCCAGGTCGGGGATTTTATCGGGGACGTCCTGGACATAGGGCTCATCAGCACCAAGATCAAAACCCCCAACAACGAGGTCGTCACCATCCCCAACTCCATCTTCCTCACCAGGGAGGTGAAGAATTACGATATCGCGGGCTCCGAGAAGGTGGTGGAGATGGAGGACATAGGGGTGAGTTACGCCTCGGATCTCAGGAAGGCCAAGGCCCTCGTCCTCGAGGCGATAAAGGAGTACGCCCGGGAGGAGCCCCACCTCCTGGCGGACCCGGAGCCGATGGTGACCACCAGCGCCTTCGGAGAATCCGCCATCAACCTCAAGGTGAAGTTCTACGTGGACGACGTGAGGCTCAGGGGGGCCATCGCCTCGGAGATCAGGGACAGGGTGAAGGAGGCCTTCGACAAGAACGGGATCGAGATCCCGTTCCCCCAGCGCGTGGTCCGTATGGAGAAGTAGCTACTGCTCTCTGGGGGCCGCCTTCCAGACGTAGTAGTACTCGTAGGCCCCCTCCTTCGTCGTGCCCACCCTCTCCACTGGGAGGCCTTTCATGATGAAGCCGAGCTTGAAGGTGTTCAGGGATGAGAGGCGATAGAATCGCCTGTCCCGTCTCACGGCCGTCAGAAGATCCCTGGAGAGGACCTTCTGGTGCTCCCGCATATACTCCACTACCCAGGCCCTCAGGGCCTCCTTCGTCTCGGGCTTCCACCTAGAAAGGGATACCATATTCGTCATCTGTCGAAAGGATAACATTTTTAACAATATGAGAAGAGGTATAGGCATGGAGATCGATGGGAGGGTGGTGAAGGGGTTGGGGGAAGGGAGCCACTATGTCCAGATCCCTGAGTACAAGAATCAGTTCATCGAGAGGCTGGGCTTCACTCCCTACCCCGGGACCCTCAACCTGAGGGTCAAGGAGGGGCTTGAGGCGCTCGGGAGGAGGGAGGGGATCGAGGTGGAGGGATTTACGAAGGGCGGGCGGTCCTTCGGGCCAGTGAAGTGCTTCAAGGCGCGCATCGGCGGGATAGCCGGAGCGGTGGTCATCCCGGCCCGGGGGAGGCATGCCGAGACCCTGGAGTTCATAGCCCCTGTCAAGGTCAGGGAGGTCCTGAAGCTCGCTGACGGAGACGTCGTGAGGATAGAACTCCTATAGAAAAGGTTTATAAAATCCCATCTCCAACCTTCTCCCATGCCTATCCAAGAGGTCGAGAAGATCTGGATGAACGGGACCCTGGTGGATTGGGGGGAGGCCAAGATCCACGTCCTCACCCACGCCCTCCACTACGGCTCCGGGGTCTTCGAAGGGATCCGCTGCTACAAGACCAGCAAGGGGGCAGCTGTCTTCCGCCTCCGGGACCACATGATGAGGCTCATGGACTCCGGGAAGCTCTACTTCATGAAGATACCTTACTCGGTGGAAGAGCTCTGCAAGGCGACGAAGGATCTGATAAGGGTCAATAAACTCTCGGGGTGCTACATAAGGCCCATCGCCTACCGGGGTTATGGGGAGATGGGGCTAAACCCCCTCAAGAACCCCATCGACGTGGCCATAGCGGCCTGGCCCTGGGGAGCGTACCTCGGGGAGGAAGGGCTGAAGAAAGGGATAAGGATCAAGACCTCCTCCTTCCAGAGGATCAGTCCCAACGTCCTGCCGCCCCTCGCCAAGGCCACCGGCCAGTACGCCAACTCCATCCTGGCCAAGGTGGAGTCCCTCAACGCCGGCTACGACGAGGCCCTGATGCTGGACTACAGGGGGTACGTCTCCGAGGGGCCAGGGGAAAATATCTTCGTGGTCAAGGGTGATGTCCTCTATACCCCGCCGGAGCACGCCTCCATCCTCAAGGGCATAACCAGGGACTCTGTCATGACCCTGGCCATGGATCTGGGGTACCAGGTCCTAGAGAGGGACATGACGAGGGCCTCCCTCTACCTGGCTGACGAGCTCTTCTTCACAGGTACGGCGGCCGAGGTCACTCCCATAAGGGAGATAGACAACTACAGCATAGGGGCCCCGGGGCCCATTACCCGCGAGATCCAGGCCAAGTTCTTTGAGGTGACCAAGGGAGGGGACGAGCGGTACAAGGCGTGGCTGGACCACGTCTACCCTTAGCCCCTCGAAACAGGCGTCAGATAAGGTGGGCTATACCGATCCCCTCCAATTTTTCCAATGGGAGGAGCACGCTTACACCCACCAGGCCCGAGACGCGGCCTATCTCTATACCTCCCCCTATGGTGGCCCTGTTTCTGACCTCTTCAAGCCTCATCTCGACCAACCGGGCGATCCTCTCCACACCGTTGTTCACGGCATCGTTAAGGGTTGGCCCAGAGCCGACCACCTGTACCGGTGCAAGTTCTTCCAGCTCAAAACCGAATTTCTCTGCTATTTTGCGGGCCTCCAGATCCTCCGCCTTTTTTAAGGGTCTGGATA
>JBBSVP010000146.1:0-5527 GCA_038046745.1 Candidatus Hydrothermarchaeota archaeon | reverse complement strand
GCATCTCCGACCTTATCCCGAAAAATTCTTTTATCTTGAACACATCATTATAATACGGGAGCAAGGACAAAGACGTCAATAATGATGCGAACAGCATCACGGCGGCCACTTCCACTACACTCAAGCTTGTAAAAACATAGTAACCGACAACTCCTGCAAGTATCAACAGCGGCACCGTCAGCCAATCCTTCTTGTTCAATATCGCTTCAGACACTTTCATCCAAGTTTCGGGCCTGACAGCAAAGATCGATACCTTCACCAGGATCAGGACGGCAAATACGGTTGCTAAGATCTCGATCGGCGTCATCTTTCTATCTCCTTCTTCAGGATTCCATGGGATATTAAATTATCCCAATATCTCACCATAATGCTAATAAGTTCTTGGCGCGCATTGAAAGCCCATGGAGGTCTTCCTCTACGAGCAGGCCACCTGCGGAGGAGAAAAACTCCCGCCGGCCGTGGCGGTGGAGGGGCTGGGCATGTTCAAAACCCTCCTGGAAGGTTTCGAGAGGATGGGCCCGGTCCGCACCTTCGTGGCCCCTTGGATACCATATTTCCAGGCCTACCCCAGGGCAGAAGACTGGAAGGAGGCTTTCCAGGCCTGCCTGGAGAAGGCCGAGGCCGCCATCCTCATAGCCCCCGAGGCAGGGGGGGCCCTCTGCAGCTTGACGAGGGAGCTGGAGGCGGCCGGCTGCGGCAATCTGGGTTCAAGCTCCGGGGCCCTGGAGATAACCTCCGATAAATACGAGACCTACAAGCGGCTCAGGGACCTGAGCCCTGCGACAGAGGTCTTCCGTGGCAGCACGGCCCTGGATTACCCGCTGGTGGCGAAGCCCAGGTCCGGGGTCTCGGGGGAGGGGATCTATATGGTGGAAAATGCCGCGGAGCTGGCGGGGGTGCCCGGGGGCTACCTCCTCCAGGAGTATGTGGCCGGCGCACCGTGCAGTGCATCCCTCCTGGTGGGGGACGAGGTGCGGGTCCTGAGCTACAACACCCAGGAGCTGGACGGTTTCGCCTACAAGGGAGCAAAGCTCCCGCTGGACATGGAGTGCGAGGAGGTGCTCAGGGCGGCGGAGAGGGTCAAAGGGCTCTTCGGCTACGTGGGCGTAGACTTCGTCTACGCCGAGGGGAGGGCCCGCATCATAGAGATAAATGCCAGGCCCACGACCCCCATAATAGCCCTGGGGGAGGTCCTGGGGTGCAGCGCGGCGGAGCTCATCTTGAGGAACTACAGGAGGGAGGCGATGCCTCCCTTGAGGACCAGGAAGAAGGTCCACCTGAGGAAGTCTAATGGCGCGGGGGGCTACGCCTCCCTGGGTGGAGTCAGCATAATGATGGAGGAGGTCCATGAAGATATTGACCCTCGACATCGGCGGGGCCAATACCAAGAGGCTCGTCCTGGATAGCACCCTCGGGGTGCTGGAGAGCAGGATAGCCTACTTTCCCCTCTGGAAGGAGAAGGCGAAGCTGAAGAGCTTCCTGGAAGGGCTGGCGGTTCCGGCGGATCATGTGGGTATAACCATGACAGGGGAGCTCTGTGACGCCTTCGGGTCGAAGAGGGAGGGGGTGGAGTACATAACCTCGGTATGCGAGGAGGTCTTCGAGGACCCTCTCTACCTCACCATCGACGGCAAGCTCGCGAGGCTCGAAGAGTTGAGCGAGCTTGTGGTGCTGGCGGCGGCCAACTGGGTCGCCAGCGTCCGCTACCTGGAGCGGGAGTTCCGGGAGGGGATCCTCCTGGACATGGGGTCCACCACCACCGACATAATACCGTTCCGCAAGGACGAAGTGCTCCACAAGAGGACGGACCTGGAGAGGCTCCAGGAGGGGCAGCTGGTCTATACAGGGCTGCTGAGGACCCCGGTAGGGAGTCTGGTGGATCGGGTGCCCCTGCGGGGGAGGAGCACCAGGGTGGCCGCCGAGCACTTCGCCATAACCGCTGACGTATACAGGGCCCTCGGGATCATAGGTGAGGAAGATTACACCTGCGAGACCCCCGACGGCCGGGGCAAGGACAAGAGGGCGGCCCTGACCAGGGTGGCGAGGCTCCTCTGCGCGGACCTGGGGGAGGTCTCGGAGGGGGAGGTGCTGGAGATATGCGCTTATATAAACGATAGGCAGGTCCAGGCCATAGCCGATGCCCTGGGGGAGGTGGCCGGGGTCCACCGCCTGGGGAGGGCCTTCCTCTGCGGTACTGGAAGGCGGATAGCGGCAAAGGCCTGTACAAAGGCAGGGATCGAACCTTTCGATCTATCTACCAGGACGGAGGCCTACGCTAATTTACCGTGCCTGGGCCTGGCCTGGATGGTGCTGGAACATGTACGTGGTTAAGGTCGGGGGGTCCCTCATGGACCATGCAAGAGAGGTGATGGGCGCCCTGGAGGAAGAGGAGGCGCTCATAGTGCCGGGCGGCGGGATCTTCGCCGATGCTGTGAGGGAGGCCCACAGGCGGCATGGACTCTCGGAGGTGGCTGCCCACCGGATGGCCATAAGGGCAATGGATATCTACGGCCTCTTCCTCTCCGATATCTCCGGTATCCCGGCCACCGAGGCCCTGGATGCGGAGCTGCCGGCCGTCCTCCTCCCCTCCCGCCTCCTCTCAGTCCGAGATCCATTCGTCCCATCCTGGCGGGTCACTTCCGACACCATCGCCTGCCACGTGGCCCATCTGGCGGGGGCAGAGCTCGTCCTCCTCAAGGCGGTGGAGGGGATGACCGTCGACGGGCGGCGGGTGGACGCAGTCCATGCCAGGGAGCTCCTTGGACAGGGCGAGACGGCCGTAGACCCCGAGCTGCCCAGGTACCTCATGGAGTACCGGATGGACTGCCTCGTCCTGGACGGGAGGGAGCTAGCCCGGGGGCGGCGCCTGCGAGATCTTATTGGGACGCGGATCCTGGGGGGGCATGATGGATAGGCGGAGATTCGGTCTAGCCCTCCTGGTAATAGGGGGATTGGTCTGGCCCGTAGGTCTCTATCTCGGTTTCCAGCCCCGGCAGATCCTGGGGCCCCACCTCATCCTGGTCCTGAGCGGCGTATACCTGAGGGGCTCCAAGATCCTCAGGAGGCTCCGGCATCAGCCTCCCCTGGGGTAGCTCCCCAGGACCTTGAGGAAGGCCGCCTTCCCCTCAAGGCTCTTGAGAGCGCTCCGTACCCGCGGGTCCTGCCGGTGCCCCTCCAGGTCCAGGTAGAAGAGGTAGTCCCCCAGGGCCTTCCTGGATGGCCTGGACTCGATCCTGGTCAGGTTGATCCCCTCCTGGGCGAAGACCCCCAGGGCATCGTGGAGGGCCCCGGGTCTGTCCCTGAGCCCCAGGATGAGGGAGGTCTTGTCCCTGGAGGTCCTCTCATGGTCCCTCAGGGCTATCACCAGGAACCTGGTTCGATTCTGCCCTTCGTCCTGGACGTTCTCTTCCAGGACCTCCAGGCCGTAGAGCTCCGCCGCCAGCATTGGAGCGATGGCGCCTGTCGATGCGAGCCTCCCATCCGCCACCTCCTTTGCAGCCTCGGCGGTGCTGGAGGTGTCCCGGGTCCGGACTCCCAGACGGCGGAGGAAGGCCTTGCACTGCCCCAGGGCGTGGGGGTGGGAGACCACCTCCTTTATATCCTCAAGCCTCGTCCCCGGCAGGGCCAGGAGGTGATGGCTTATATTCAGGACCACCTCGCCGCAGATCTTCACGTCTTTTCGCAGGAGGAGCTCCAGGGTCATGGCCACGGACCCCTCCAGCGAATTCTCAACAGGCACCATGCCATAGGCGACGCTGCCCTTCAAGACCTCGTCGAAGATCCCCTCTATATCGTGGCTAAGGACCAGCTCCCGCGCCCCGAACTTGAGGGCCGCTTCCTCGCTGAAGGTTCCTTTCGGCCCCAGGACTGCGACCTTCCCCCCCAGCACTTCCGCCCCTCCTGCCCCCTCATCTACAGCATTACGGGACTGGCGCCTCTTGCTGTGGGCCAGGATGAGCCTCATGAGCTCTTCCACGAAATCATCCGCCAGCTCCCCCCCCGCGGACCTCTTGCAGTTCTCCAGGATCCTCTTTTCCCTGGCCCAGTCCTCGATCTCCAGCCTCAGGGCCTCCTTCAACCTCCCGATCTCCGCGACAACCCCGAACCTGCGCCGGAGGAGCGCTATCAGGCTCCTATCTATCTCGTCTATCTCCCGTCTCAAGGCCTCCAGCCTGACCGCGTCGTCCATAAGCCCCAACGTCCAGATACCTCCCGCCTGTTAAAAACCTTTTGGGGCCAGCGGAGATGAAAAACTTTATAAGCAGATACAAAACTTATGAAGTGAGGAAGCCGAATTGATACCCCGGAAGGTCTTCTTCACGAAAGGCGTGGGCAAGCACAAGGAGAAGCTTGAGTCCTTCGAGCTCTCCCTGAGGGACGCAGGGATAGAGAAATTCAACCTCGTGAGGGTGTCCAGCATCCTCCCGCCCCAATGCAAGATCGTCTCCAGGGACTCAGGGCTCAAGAACCTCTCCCCTGGGGAGGTGGTCTACTGCGTCATCAGCGAGAACTCCAGCAACGAGCCCAACAGGCTCATCGCAGCCTCCGTGGGATGCGCCATCCCGGCCTACAAGGGGAGCTACGGATACCTGAGCGAACACCATTCTTTCGGCGAGACTGAGGAGAAGGCCGGGGACTACGCCGAGGACCTGGCCGCCTGTATGCTCGCCACCACGTTGGGTATAATGTTCGACGTCAACACCAGCTACGACGAGAGGAAGATGGTATGGAAGATGTCAGACAAGATCGTGAGAACTACGAACGTGACCCAGTCTGCCATCGTGGGGAAGTCAGGCCTCTGGACCACGGTCATAGGCGTGGCGGTCTTCATACCTTAGCGCAAGCCTTATCTCCCCCCTATCGTATACTTTAACCAGGAGATTTCCCATGGATGTATGTAATATAGGCGGCCTCTCCTGCGAGAGCCCTTTCATCGCGGGTCAGTGTAAAGCCTGGAGGGGCGGGATAGGCGCTTGTCCTGCAAAGAAGTGGAGATCCCAGCCCAAGATAGGATCCAACGGCCTAGAGGTAAGGGTGATCCAGAGGCTGTAGGATGAAACTGGAGGGGGTAAGGGAGGAGAACAAGTGGCTCTGGTGCGAGAGCTGCGGGAAGACCCTGGGGCAGACGAAAGGTAGAGATTCCATACTCCTCACGTCCCTCCTGCGTATCGACGGGGAGGGCCGTATCCAGCATCTCTGCCGCCACTGCTCCGCCCCCCTCTTCCAGGCTAGGCTCCAGCTTTCTCCTTCTTCTCAGCCTTCTTCTTAGGGGCCTTCTTCTTAGCCCCTGCCTCAGCCTTCGGCTCCTCTCTCCCCTCTTCCATCTCTCCCGCAGCAGGGGCCTTGAGCTTTTCCAGCTCACCCTTCCGGGCCTCTATAATCTTCTTGAAGTGCTCGATCTCCCTCTCCCTCTTGGCCACGGCCCTCTCGTAGTTCCCTATCTCGATCTCCAGCCTCTTGACCTTCGGGTTCATGCCCTCCAATCTCCCTCTCTATATATAAACTTTTATCGCCCTGTCACAGTCCC
>JBBSVP010000145.1:0-10534 GCA_038046745.1 Candidatus Hydrothermarchaeota archaeon | reverse complement strand
AGCCGCATAGCATCAGGGCGGTGATAACGGACCTGTAGATGAGGTTGTTGTGATACCAGTGGTTGATCCCGGCCCCGATGATGACTGAGGACTTGCCTTGGGTCTTCTCGGCGTTCCCGGCGAACTCCCTGGCCAGCCTGATGACCGTCTGCTGGCCGATGCCACTGAACCTCTCCTGCCAGGCGGGGGTGTGGGGCCTCGCATCCTCGTAGCTCTCCGGGTAGTCGCCTGGCAGCCCTCTCGAGACACCGAACTGGGCCATCAGTAGGTCGAAGATCGTCGTCACTGTTACCCGCCCGTTGGTAGTCTCTATATACTTGACAGGGACGCCCCTCTTGAGGGTCGTCCCTTTCTCGAAGTCTGGTATCTGGACCTCCAGGACCTCGTCTCTATCGTCTATGAAGGAGAGGAGGGGATCGATATCGCTGTCATCCAGCCCATCCTTCATCTCCAGGTTCCACTTCCCCTTCTCCTCGGCCCACCGGAAGCCGATGGAGCCCTTTGGCATCCGCGGCTCCTTCGACGCACCATCGAAGACGAGGAGCTTCCAGTCCCCGTTCTCCACGCCCTTATACCTCTCGACGGCATTCGCCCTGAGGAGCCGCCCTGCCTCATTTTCCTTATTGAGGACGACGAGGAAGGGGGCATCGGTGTACCTCTTCAGGTAATCGATGAAGTACGGGACCTGCCTGTCGACGAAGAACTCCTTCAGGATGACGTGGTTCACCGCCATCCAGAGGGCTCCGTCCTGGCCAGCGTTGACGGGGATCCACCAGTCCGAGTACTTGGAGACCTGGCTGAAGTCCGGCGAGAGGACGACGAACTTGGTCCCGTTGTGGCGGGCCTCGGAGACGAAGTGGACGTCAGGGGTCCTGGTCATGTTCAGGTTGGACCCCATGGCCACGATGTACTTGGAATTGTACCAGTCGGCGGACTCGCAGACATCCGTCTGTTCCCCCCAGACCTCGGGCGATGCGGGGGGGAGGTCGCTGTACCAGTCGTAGAAGCTGAGGTTGACCCCTCCTAGGAGCTGAAGGAAGCGCGACCCGGCGGCGTAGCTGACCATGGACATGGCGGGGATAGGGGAGAACCCGACTACGCGGTCAGGGCCATACTTCTTGATGGTGTAGAGGGTGGACGCAGATATGATCTCCAGGACCTCGTCCCAGCTTGCCCTCCGGAAGCCGCCCTTCCCCCGGGCCTGCTGGTAGCTCAAGCGGGCCTTCCCGTCCTCGACTATGGAGGCCCATGCCTCCACCGGATCTGGGTGGCTCGCCCTGGCCCCTTTCCAGAGGTCCATGAGAGTCCCCCTGATGTAAGGGTACTTCACTCTTATCGGGCTGTAGATGTACCAGGAGAAAGAGATGCCCCGCTGGCACCCCCTCGGCTCGTAGGGGGGGAGCCCAGCTTCCAGCTTGGGGTAGTCCAGGGCCTGCATCTCCCAAGTGACTATGCCATCTTTGACATAGATGCACCAGCTGCACCCGCCTGTGCAGTTCACCCCATGGGTGGACCTGACGATCTTGTCATGCTGCCAGCGGTTCCTGTAGAACTCCTCCCACTGGCGCGCCTTTGGGTCAACACTATCTTCGATCCATCTCGTCATTTTTCATCCCCGCTTACCAGAGGTTTGCGCACCCCTCTGAGGCGCCTAGCCCAGAGCGTCTGGGCAATGAGGAGGGATATGGCCAGGCCGATCACCCCCGCGAGGGGGAAGCCAAAGGCACTGGGTCCTGCAGCTTCCCCTTTCTGGCTATCCGCCTCCCTGAGGAGGGCCTTCAGGTGGGTAACCTCCTCATCGGTTATGGGTCTGGTGGGGAAGATGTCCTTCATCACCGGGAAGGGGGTCGTGTGGAGGATGGAGGTGAGCCCGGCATCCCCGAACTTGGAGTAGGCGTTCGTCAGGTCGAGGCCCATGGTCCCACCGCCGAGGGTCCCTATCCCGGCTATGTTGTGGCAGGCGACGCAAGCCGCCCCCCCGTTGGCTAGGGGCCTCTTGCCCGTGAAGAGGTCCCGTCCGATGGCCGGGTCGCCGCCAGAGGGCGCCTGGGCCGCCGGGACTCCAGCCGGCTTGGCGCCTCCTGACTGGGCCTCGATATAGGCGAGGAGGGCCTCCGCCTGCGCGGGTGTGATGCCCAGGTTCGGCATCGCCATGCCGTACTCTTTCACGAGCTGGGTCGCCGTTGGGTCGCCGCTGGCGATGACCTTGTCAGGGGTGGTGATGAACTCTGTGAGCCAGCTTCGATCCCTCTCCCCTGTCACGCCCAGGAGATCTGGGCCTACCAGGCGGCCGCCCCCGACGGTGTGGCAGGCAGAGCACTTGGCCTTGAAGAGGGCCCCCCCATCGTCCTGGGCAAGGGTGGCATGGGGGGCCTGCACAAGGACAATCAGGCAGAGAAGAATAGACAGAGTGAAAGTCTTGTGGGGCGTTCTCAATGTATCACCCATCAGTGTTTTGTTTAGCTAAGATATAACACATATATAAATTTATTGCCAATAGATGACAAGACTATTAATCAGTATATAAATTAAGGTAAAGGTCGATAGTGGACCCGTCTGTTTCTCTATACGGCGTATATTATATTCAGTTTTATATTATAAACAAAAGTCTACGCGCCTCCCTCTGACAGGCGATGCGCCACCCGATGGCATCTTACCTTTTTTGATAACATCCATTATACAAAACGTAAAGAATAAAGGATAGGAGAGTGACGGAAAAGCGGCTGATGCCGGAGGCGAGGGTTACGCCATCTCCCTCCTCCCCGCGCGCTCCCGCGGGCCCCCGGCCCAGCCCGTTTCGTATTTATATTATGAGGGGGAAAGAGGACCGTGGAGGAGGTGGCTATGGTCAGGGGCTTGATCGTCTTCTACAGCCGGTGGGGGAATACCGCGAAGCTGGCTGAGGCGGTGGCCGATGGGGCGAGAGGGGCGGGAGCGGAGGTCGTCCTCAGGCGCGTGAGGGAGACCGCCCCCGAGGAAGAGATGAAGGGGGACGGGCGCTGGATGCGGACCTACGAGAGGCTGAAAGAGATTCCGGAGGTCGGGCTGGGGGATCTGGAGGGCATAGACGCCTTGGTCCTGGGGACCCCGACCCGCTTCGGGAATATGGCGGCCCAGCTCAAGGCCTTCGTGGACTCCTGGGGCGGCGCCTGGATGAAGGGCACCCTCATAGGGAAGGTGGGGGCCGTCTTCTGCTCCACCTCCAGCCCCCACGGAGGGAACGAGGCGACGCTCCTCACCATGATGGTCCCCATGTTCCACCACGGGATGGTCATGGTGGGCCTGCCCTACAGCGAGGAGCGCCTCTTCAGGGCTGCTGCCCCTTATGGGGCCACGGCCGTCACTGGGCCCAAGGCCGAGATACCCCCCACGGAGGACGACCTCCACCTGGCGAGGGCCCTGGGTAGGAGGGTGGCGGATCTTGCCGGGAGGCTGAAGAAATAATGGAGCTGACCCCGGAGGAGCTGGAGGCCTACAACGGCCAGGGGGGGAAGCCCGTATATATAGCTTATAAAGGAGATGTATACGACGTGACCGGTTCCACCCTGTGGGAGGGTGGAAATCACTTCGAGCACGCGGCGGGGCATGACCTGACCGCTGAGCTGGCTGATGCCCCCCACATGGAGGAGGTCTTCGAGCGCAACCCGTTGGTGGGAAAGCTTAAGGTTTAAATACGAGGTGGCCCAAACCTATTCAGTCCGGGGATCCCATGGTCAAGATCACCAAGGAGGAGCTGAAGAAGTTCAACGGGGCCGAAGGGCGGCCCGTCCACTTCGCCTACCAGGGGAAGGTCTACGATGTCACCAAGAGCCCCCTCTGGCGGAAGGGCGTCCACATGAAGAAGCACCCCTCGGGCGAGGATCTCACAGGCAAGATGGTCGGGGCGCCCCACGGGGAGGAGGTGCTGGCCAAGTTCAACGTAGCCGGGGAGCTGGATCTCGCGCCGCCACCTCCACCGCAGCCGTCCGCGCCACCCACCCTCACGGAGAGGCTGGAGGAGCTCTTCGTCAGGTTGCGCCCCCCCCCCCCCACTGTCCACTTCCCCATAGCCCTCATGGTCACCACCGTCATCCTCAACCTCTTCTACCTGGTCACAGGGGAGCCCTCCTTTGAGAAGGCCGCCTACTACGTCCTCGGCCTGGGGCTCCTCTTCTCCCCCGTTTCGATCCTGACAGGGCTCGCCAGCTGGAAGCTCACCTACAAGGCCACCATGACCCACATCTTCGCCAGGAAAATCCAGTTCTCGGCCCTCCTCTTCCCTGTGGCCCTCATATGCTTCCTCTGGCGGACCATCGACCCCGATGTATTGACTGGCTTCACAGCCCCCCTGAGCTGGGTATATCTCTTCCTCGTCCTTAGCCTGGCACCCATAGCGATCATCCTGGGATATTACGGAGGTAAGATCGTATTCCCGACGGCCTTCTAGGAGTGATATGATGGATAAGGTGAGAGAGCTCCAAGAGATGATAGATGCCCTCGTAGTCGCCATACCGAGGGAGAGAGCGGCCCGCGCCTTCTACATGGACCTGATGAAGAGGGCCACCAGCGAGACCTCAAGGGGGATATTCCTCTACCTTGCGGAGCAGGAGAAGCTCCACGAGGCCAAGCTGACGGCCATGCTGGCGGAGCTGAAGGCGGACCTGGAACTGGCCCGCCTGAAGGAGAAGAAGTAGGAGGTAATGTTATGGCACTGTTCTGCAGTTGGGATATATTCCGGGCCCTCGACGGGCTCAAGTTTCCGGCCACCAAGGAGGAGATCCTCGCCTACGCCTCGGACAGGGACGCCCTGGAGTCCTCCATAGTGGCCTTGAACCAGCTCCAGGAGAACTTGATTTACAAGGACCTGGGGGCCGTCTGCGAGAACGTGAAGGTCATCTGCAGTCTTGAGATATACAGGATCCTCCAGGAGTTCGAGTTCCCTGCGAAGAAGGACAAGATCCTGGCCTTCGCCAAGGGGAGAAATGCCTCGGGGCTCGCCATAACGATCCTGGAGAGACTCCCGGAAGGAGACACTTTCCGGAACGTAGATGAGGTCTGCAGCTCCGTCCTCTGAGGGGCCGGTCGAGGCGTGTTGCCCGCGGCCCTCCTCGCAGATTAGAAAAGTTTTTATGGTAAGAAGTGCATATATTACCTCAGCCTGGCGACGGCCAAGGAGGAGGTTCATAAATGGGTGAGAAGACGACGCGGGGGGAAGAACCCCTCAAGGTGACTGACAAGGCTTTGAAGTGGATAAAGCACTTGGCAGATGCGGAGAAGAAGAAGGGGTACGGCCTCAGGATAAAGGTGGCCATGGGGGGCTGCGCTGGCCTCCACTACCATATGGCCCTGGAGAAGGGCTCAGAGCCCGGGGACGATATTCTGGCCTCCGGAGGTGTCAAGATCTTCCTGGACAAGGGGTCCAAGAAGTTCCTGGAAGGGGCTGAGATCGACTTCGTGGAGTCTGTCTACGGCTCCAGGCTGGTGATAAACAACCCGAACGTGGAGTACACCTGCACCTGCGGCCAGTCCTTCAGCGTGTAGCCATGGCCAGCTGGCGTTGTACGAGTTGCGGATATTCCTACGAGGGCAAGACGGCCCTGGAGGTATGCCCCTCCTGCAGCTCCAAGTGCACCTTCTTGAACAAGAGCGTGGACTGCCGGGAGAACCCTGAGGAGTGTCAGCGGCCCTAGACCCTGCCGGTCTTCACCATAAGCTCCGCGTTCAGGACCGAGGCACCGGCGGCCCCGCGGATCGTATTGTGTCCCATGACGGTGTACTTTATGTCCAGGATTGGGTCCTGGCGGACGCGGCCGACGCTCACCGCCATCCCCTTCTCCACCATCCTGTCCAGCCTGGGCTGGGGCCTATCCTCCTCCTCCCTGACGTGGATGGGCTGCCTTGGGGCCGTGGGGAGGTCCAGCTCCTGGGGCAGGGACCGGAACTGCCGCATGGCCTTCTTGATCTCGTCCACAGTGCACTTCCTGGAAGTCTTCACGAAGATGGACTCCGTGTGCCCATCCAGGACCGCCACCCTGTTGCAGGAGGCCGAGATCTGGAAGGGGGCCGGCACGACTTTCTCCCCATCTAACCGGCCCAGGATCTTGAGCCCCTCGGACTCCACCTTCCTCTCCTCGTTCTTGATGTAGGGTATGACGTTGTCCGTTATCGCCATGGCAGGGACGCCGGCATAGCCTGCCCCCGAGAGCCCCTGCATGGAGGTGAGGAAGAGCCTCTCGATACCCCATCCATCGAAGATGGGCTTGAGGGATAGGACCGCCATGATGGTGGTGCAGTTCGGGTTCGTCACGATGCAGCCTTCCCATCCCCGTTTCTCCCTCTGGACCTCCATGAGCCCCAGGTGCTCTGGATTGACCTCGGGTATCACCAGGGGGATATCTGGCTCCATCCGGTAGGCCGAGGCGTTGGAGGCCACCACGAACCCTGCCTCCGCGAACCGGGGCTCCACCTCCTTGGCCAGCTCGCTGGGAAGGGCCGAGAAGACTATATCCGCATCCACGCCCTCGGGGTCCGTCTCTTCGACTATTATACCGGCCACCTCCTCTGGCATCGCCTCGTCCAGATACCATTTCGTGGCCTTGGAGTAGGGCTTCCCAGCCGAGCGCGCCGAGGCTGTGAGGGCCGTAATCTCGAAGAATGGATGGCCCATGAGGGCCTGGACGAACCTCTGGCCCACGAGGCCCGTGGCCCCTAGTACTGCGACTTCCATGGGCAGTAATGGCATGCCTGACTTTTTATACTTTTTTCGTCCAAAGGGAAGGCATGGACCGCCGCCTCCTTGCCCTCCTCCTGGCCTTCCTCCTGGGCCTCCCGGGGGCCTACGCCGCCCAATTCTCCGCCTCCCAGGTGACGGTCTTCGCCTCCCCCGACGGGAGTTACGGGCCCCTGGCCGAGTTCATCCATGGGTCTGGAGAGAGCCTCTACCTCCACGCCTACACCTTCGAGAGCCCCGCCATCGCCGGGGAGCTCGTAAGGGCCAAAGGGCGGGGGGTGGAGGTGGTGGTCTCGGTAGATAAGGCACCAGTGGGCGGCATCTCCCGAGAGGAGAAGGCTGTGATAGGCTCCCTCCTCCGGGCAGGCGTGCCTGTCTACTACAGTGGGCCCAACGGGACGAGGTTCAATCACGCCAAGTACGCCGTGGCAGACAACAGGACGGTCCTCGTGACCACCGAGAATATGGGGCCCGATGGTTTCCCCCAGGAGGGGACCGGCAACCGGGGGTGGGGCGCCGTCTTCGCTAGCCCCGGGGCCGGTGCATATCTTGCGGACCTTTTCCAGAGGGACCTGGGGGCCAGAGAACTGGCCCATGGGGATGCCGGGCCTGAGGTCCAGAGGCCACGGGGGAGGTACCGCCCCTCCTTCGCCCCTGAGGTCTTCCTCGGCAACTACACCCTCGAGACCCTGGTGGCCCCCGACGACGCCGTCAACGTGACCCTGGCCCTCCTCAGGTCCGCCAACCGCTCCGTATACATAGAGCAGTTCTATATCTACAAGTACTGGGGGCCGAAGAGGGGCGGCTCCGTGGGATCTACCCCCAACCTCTTCCTGGAGGAGGCCATAGGGGCCGCGAGGCGGGGGGTAGACGTGCGGATTCTCATGGACAGCACCTGGTACAACGTGGAGCTGGAGGACCCCCAGTCCAACCGCCACACCATGGATTACATAAACGGCATAGGGAGGGGCGAGGGCCTGAGGCTGGAGGCCCGGCTGGCAGACCTCAAGTCTATGGGGGTGGAGAAGGTCCACACCAAGGGCGCCATCGTGGACGACAGGGCGGTCCTCGTCTCCAGCGTCAACTGGAATGAGCATTCCCCCACCAAGAACCGGGAAGTGGGGGTCATCATCTACGGCGCGCCAGCCGAGTACTACACAAAGGTCTTCCTCTGCGACTGGGATGGAGCGTGCGGGATCAAGGTACCCTGGCTCCTCGTCCTCTTGGCGCTGTTAGTCCTGGCTATAGCCATCCTCCACAGGAGGCGGGTCCGTTGAGCCTACTGGAGGTCTACCGGCACCTCCTAAACCGCTTCGGGACCCAGGGGTGGTGGCCGGTCTCGTCCCTGGCAGGGGGGGCGGGCTTCGACGAGAGAGGCTACCACCGGGGTGATTATACGTATCCCAGAGACGAGGCGCAGCGGTTCGAGGTCGTCCTGGGGGCGATCCTGACACAGAACACCGCCTGGAGGAACGTGGAGATGGCCCTGGGGAACCTCAAGGGTGCAGGTCTCCTGAGCCCCGATGCGATCTATGGGGCACCGGAGGAGAAGCTCCTGGTGTGCCTGAGGCCCGCTGGATATTTCAGGGTGAAGGCCCGGAGGCTGAGGGCCTTCCTGGATCACCGCTCCCAGTTCTATAACGGCAGTCTGGAGAGCCTCTTCTCCCTGCCCCAGGAGGAGCTGAGGGAGGCGCTGCTGGGCATAAACGGGATAGGCCCCGAGACCGCAGACTCCATCGTCCTCTATGCCGCCCATAGACCTTCCTTCGTCATAGACGCCTACACCCGGAGGACCTTCGGGAGGCTGGGCCTCCTGGATCCCGGGGCCGGGTATGAGGATCTGAGGTCGCTCTTCGAGGCTGAGCTACCTGAGGAGGAGGGGCTCTACAACGAGTTCCATGCCCTCATCGTGAGGCACGGGAAGGAGGTCTGCCGCAAGATACCCCACTGTACCATCTGTCCCCTCAGGGATATCTGCACCTACTACCGGAAGCGGGCTAAACAGTTATAGAACCGTCCCCGGCCGTGCTCTTGGACCAGAGCTTCCAGAACCTCCCCTCCAGCCTCTGGGCTATGGCCTTCGACCTGAAGACCTGGAGGGTGTTCCCATAGCTTAGGTACCCTCCCGTCATGACCGTCTCGCCATCGACGACCACCGCGGCCTCCTCGAGCCCGGAGGCGACCCTCACCTCCACCCCCGCCTTCCTCATCCTCTCGGACTCCGTCCCTTCCGCCCTCATCACCACCATCACCTCGACCCCCCGCCCCCTGGCCGCGACGAGGTCCTTGGGCCCCTGGTCCAGGACAGCGGCGTGGACAGAGTACTGCGCCACATCGAGGACCCCCTTAACGTGGCCGGCCACATCGTCCTGGGGGACGAGGTAGAACTCGAAGGACTCGTCCCCAGACGGCACCTGCCCAAGGCACCCTGTTGCGGAGAGGATGGAGAGGATGAGGAATAGATGGCGCGGGTCCATACCCATCCACTGACGGAGAGGGATATTAAATCTACTTCCCCAACCTTTCGACAAGGGCCCTGCAGAAGGCCGGTAGGTCGTCGGGGAAGCGGGAGGTGATCAGGTTGCCGTCTACGACAACCTCCTCGTCCTTGTAGATACCGCCAGCCGCCTTCAGGTCGTCCCTCACCCCCTTCCAGCAGGTCGCCTTTCTCCCCTTCACCACCCCGGCCGAGATGAGTACCTGGATCCCGTGGCAGATGGAGGCCACGGGCTTCCTGGCCTCGAAGAAGTGGCGGACGATACCCAGGGCCGCCTCGCTCAGGCGGACGCTCTCCGGCGCCCTCCCCCCAGGTATGATCAGGGCGTCGTACTCCTCAGCCGTGACCCTCTCGAAGGGCATCTCCGCGGCCACCTCGTACCCATGCTTCCCCGTGATCTTGCCCTTCCGGTGAGAGGCTACGGTCACCTGGTGCCCCTCCTCCAGCATCCGGTAGTAAGGGTAGAGGAGCTCGCTATCCTCGAAGCCGTCGGCAGATATGATCAGGACCTTCATCCATCGCCCTCCCAAGGTAACCTGGACCTCGAGGGATTATATAATTTTCCGAGGGCTGAGTGAAGTGAGAGCGCAGCGTGGCTTAAAATTAAGCAAATCCGGAATATTGAATTTTGTATGGCCAGAAGCTTTTTATTTTTTGCATGATATTACTAAAACCATCTGGACAAGCATTATAACAATATACTGTGTGTGTATTATCACCGATAGTTGCGGTGATTGTGTGAGCAACAAAATCGCAACAACGACTTCCTTCATATTTTCCGTTCAATGAAAAAAAGTTGTTGCCCAGAATGATCTGTTTTAGAGACTCCACCTCTCCAGGCGATAAACTTATCTGGTCTTTTTTATCACCTTCTGTAAAAATTAAAGTTCCATCTTTATGGAGAGTTAAGCTTTTAGGGAGGCTATCGTGTATTTTCAGTTCAACGATTATATCTCCCATTGATGACGTTTGTGGAGTCCTGTTGATACATCCTACTATTAAAATCGCTACAATCATTAAACACAAAAATATTACTGTTTTTCCCACATGAAAACTTATAAATTATTTTGATATAAAGAACTTTCGGTGATTGGAATCGAACTGCCAAAAATCAATTTCACCGGACGCTCTCGGGGGCCTTCCCTCCCCATCATACCTGCGCCTCAGGGAGATTTATAACTTTCTAGGAGCCTCCGGGTTATGTAGAGCCTCCTCTCCGGCTCCTCCAGCGCCCTGTAGACGGCCACCAGAGGAGATGAAGTAGCCCCCATCTTCTCCAGGAGCCCTGGCTCCTGCTCCAGGGCCATGTCTATGATCCGCTTCGGGTC
>JBBSVP010000144.1:6941-11911 GCA_038046745.1 Candidatus Hydrothermarchaeota archaeon | reverse complement strand
AGACACGACGGCCTACACGGGAGTGTACGCAGGGATAATCCCCAGGAGATTCAAGGACATCCTCCGCTACATGGGGGCCGAGGACCTGACCTCCCTGGGCCTGACCCCGAGGCGCGCGGCCAATCTCCTCGCAGCGAGGGAGAGGCTCCTGGCGGGGGAGAGGCGATGGAAGGACATAGAAGGCGATCTGGAGAAGATCCTGAAGAAGGAGACCAAGGACTTCCTCACCAAGGTCTCCACCCTCATAGCTGGCAACCTCGACGCGAAGGTGACGGTGGACGTGAAGCGCATACTGCGCCTCCCCTCCTCCCTCCACTCCAAGGTCTCCATGCGGTGCGTGGAGATAAGGGACCTGGAGGCCTTCGATCCCCTCAGGGATGCGGTCCCCAGGTTCGTGGGGGAGAGACGCTGACGTAACGAGGGAGATGCACTGGCGTAAATAAAAGATTCAATAGGATGGACAGAGAACTCTTAGCATGCTCTCTGAATCCATCATCCTATTGGAGAAGGTGAGCTTCACCGTCGTCACGGTGGCCATAGGCGCCTTCTGCCTCGTCAAGATCAGGAAACTGGACGGCCTCTCCCGCCGCTTCCTCCTGGCGGGCTTCTTCTACTCCATCCACGAGCTCTCCTTCTTCCTCAACGATCCGGCCCTCTTCGAGCTGACGAAGGTGATGTTCTTCCTCATCTTCTTCTACTCCCTGGTCCACATAATCTCCCTGGACGAGGAGACCAGGAAGAGGCTGGAAGAGACGGAGCGGCTGAACGCTGAGACGAAGAAGAGACTCGAGAGATTGAAAGATAATATATAAAGAGAATTAGGGGCCCTCTTCCCTCGGCCCCTCCTCCTTTACCTCCTCCACCCTGACCTCGGTCTTCTTGTAGGCCTGGAGGACGGTGTTTATCAGCATCTCCCTGGCCTCCTTGGAGATGGGATGGAAGATATCCTTGAACTCTCCCTTCTTGTTCTTGGAAGCGGGCATGGAGACCCAGAGGCCGTTCTCCCCTTCCATGATCTTAAGGCCGTGGACCGCGTAGGCATTGCCCAACGTCACGGTGGCGTAGGCCTTGAGGTTCCCTGTACTCTCTATCTTATAGATCCTGACATCCGTAATCTCGGTAGCCATCTCGAACCTCCTTCTTACGAGTATGATTACAGCCTAATTTATATTTTTTGGGCTACTATTTATACATGGAGGTCGCTGTAGCCCTTATGGACGTCAAGACCCTGCGGGAGGTCCATAAGAAGGAGCGCATGTCCCCCTACCTTCAGGAGGTGGGGAAGGGTTTCTACACGGAGCTGTGCGAGTACCTCCAAGGGCTCTATGCCCGGTATATGGAGTCCTCGCGGGAAGGGGATATATCCAGGCTCGCCGTCCTGCTGGCCGAGCTGGAGAACGCCAAGGCCCTGGCGACAGAGATCTACGAGACCAGGGAGAGGAAGATCGTGAACAGCGCCCTCGCCAAGGCTGGGGGGAAGGTAGAGGTCCAGAACCTCACCGCCGAGGAGGAGGAGGCCCTGAGAGGGATCGTGGCTATACTGAAGGGGCAGAGGGAGGCCTTCCTGGGGGGGATCGTGGCGGAGCACCCCCTCAAGCCCGCGCCGAGGGAGAGGCAGGAGGTCCTGGTCCCTAGACCCGAGCCCAAAGTTGAGCAACGGCCGCAGGCTGTTGCTCAACTTCCAGTAGTCAGGGTGATGACGGTGAGGGTCCTGAAGGACCTCCCCTCCATCGTAGGCCTCGACGGGAAGGTCTACGGCAGCTTCAAAGAGCAGGATGTGGTCACCCTGCCGGAGGCCAACGCCTCGGTCTTCGTGAACCAGGGTGTGGCGGAGCTCATCGAGCTGGAGATTTAAGGCGGGCGGGCCTCCGCTGCCGACGCCGCTTCCCCATGTGGAAAAGTTTATATATCGCTTTAAGGTGCTATTACATTTCTGGAGGAAGGCATGGCCGAGTGCGAGATCTGCGGGGAAGAAGCCAAGGAGTGCCACAAGTGCAAGGAGTGTGGGACCCTCTTCTGCGAGAACTGTGGGGACCCTGCGGAAGAGGTCTGCGAGTTCTGCATGGAAGAGGAGGACTTGTAGCCTTCTTCCGGTTATCCTAAAGCTCTCTCTCTTACAACCCTTTTTATCTCCCCCAGGGGGGCATCAGTCTTCACCCCCGGCTTGAGGAAGTGGGTCCTGGAGGCCCTGTATCCTGCCTCCCTGAGCATCTGGACCAAGCTCTCCACCGGTACCGCGTCCAGCTCCATGACCCTGGCTAGGTGGTGGGTGTCGTGGTAGAAGGGCGCCTCTATTTCCCCCCCCAACCCCTCCAGGAAAGCCTTTGTCTTGCCGTCCTCCAGGTAACCCGCCTCCTCGGCCGCTGCGGCTGTGAAGACCTCCTCCCTCAGGGGACCGAGCCAGAGAGGCCCCGCCACCTCCATCTCCTTACCACAACACTGGCGGGGCCTGGGGAGCATGGATCTCTCGAAGACCCTTTCGAGGCACCGCCGGCAGTAGTGGAGGTAGCCTATATCCTCCAGCGCCCTGTTGGCGCGCTGGCGCCCCTCCCTCACCCGCACGTACCCCCTGAAGTAGTGCTCGGTGGAGTGGGAGAGGAGGCATTCCATGCCTCTAGCGTGCCTGGCGCAGGTCCTGGCCACGTGACCGAGGAGGATGCGGAGGCCCACCTCGTGGACGAACTCGCACCTCAGGGGCTTCGCCCCATACTTCCTGAAGCAGACCTTCGGGTAGACGCCACAGAGGGGGGCGGTGTCTGTGGCCGTGACCCCCAGGACCCCCCCATCCGCTATATTCACGGCGGCGGCGTCCAGGAAAGGGACTGGCGGACCGAAGGGATCCAGATCGATGAAGGTGAAGGCCCTGTACCTGGTGTGGAGGAAGAGGTTCGCCTCCTCCCCCGCGACCTCAACCTCCAGCCCGTTCAGGGCCGCGTTCCTCTTTATGAGCTCCTGGGCCGCTGGATTGGCGTCGTTCAGGACCACCCGGCACCCCACCTCCTTGGCGACCCGAAGGCCTTTGGCCCCGCTCCCTGCCAAGAGGTCTGCGAACCTCACCTCACCCTCCCTCTGGAAGGTCCTCACTACGGCGCAGGTGACGTCCCTGTTCAGCCGCATCCTCGGGTTGTAGAAGACCGGCGGCCGCCTGGGCATGCCACTCTCCCTCAGGCCGAACTTCCCCCGCTCCGGTACCACGAGGCGGGTGGAGCCCTCCAGGACCTCCTTCCACATGGTAACTCCTAAGGGTGGGGGCTTTATAAAAGGGTTAGGCCTTGACCTGGCACTTCTGGCAGTACCGGTACCCCTTTACGTCCGTGTCCTCCAGGCTGTTGGAGAAGTGCATGACGCACTTCACGTCCGGGCAGTGGCCGAGCCCGAAGAGGTGGCCCAGCTCGTGGACCGCCTCCTTGAGAGCCCTCATCCTGAAGAGGGCCTCGTCCTCCTCCCTGCCGTAATAGCCCTCCCTCAGCCTCCTGACGGAGACGACTGCCACGCCGTGGGGTGGGTCTGCCTCGCCGAAGACGAATCTCAGGGACCTGGCGTAGAGGTCCACGTCCGCAACACCCAGGAGGAGCTCCCCGGAGGCCGTGGTTCGCAGCCCGGTCAAGAGGGCTGTTGATATGTACTGGTCCCTGCCTTTGTCATAGGCGCCCTCCGGCAGGCCGACGGCCCCGCCCAGCCTCACCTCCAGGCCCAGGACCTCTTCGAGGCCGTCCCGGAGGGGCAGGAGGACATCCTCCCCTACCCCTCCTATAGGCACTATGGAGACCCTCCCAGGGGTGTAACCCTTTCGTACGGCCATGCGAACCAAATCTAGATATCTCCTCCCACCCTTATTATAACCATGGAGCGGAAGGGAGACGAGAAGAGAGGTAAGTGCGAGTACCTGGACATGGAGGACCATCGGTGCCGCATCGTAGAGGCTGGCGTGATCCCCCGGAGGGTCGCGTGCTTAGAGTGCATCGTAGCCCTCCACAAGGCGGCTACCATGCCTACGTGAGTGTCGGCACGAGGAAGAACGACCGCAGGGGGTTCTTCCGAAGTGCTGACAAACGGGCCCGACGGGATTTGAACCCGCGACCAAGAGATTAAGAGTCTCCCACTCTGGCCAGACTGAGCTACGGGCCCCAATGGTGATTTCAGCTCGCCTCTTATAAACCTTTCTTTCGCTTTACAAAAAATATGTCCTAGGTAATCTCCATCTCCAGAGCATGCCAGCGATACCAGAGAGCGATATCTATCTCTACAGGTGGCTGGGTAGGGAGAACGGCTTCACGGCCCTGGAGCAGGAGATCATCTTCCGGGACCTCTGCTCAGGCTGCGGGGCCTGTGCCTCCGTCTGCCCAGAGGATGTCATCACCGTCGATGAGTTCCCCAGGCTGACAGGGGAGTGCACCAACTGCGGCTACTGCTTATATCAATGCCCCAGGACCTTCTTCTCCAAGGCCGAGGCCGCTACCAGGCTCTACGGCGGGAAGACGGAGGACCCCCTGGGCCATCACATCCAGAAATTGGGCGCCAAAGCGAAGAAGAGGGCTAATGGGGCCCAGGACGGGGGCTTCGTCACGGCCCTCCTGAAGTACGCCCTGGAGAAAGGGATCATAGACGGGGCCATCGTGGCCGGGCCCGGGGAAGGGCCTTGGAGGCCGGCCCCCAGGCTCGTGACCTCCCCCGAGGAGCTGGAGGGGACCCCGGGGACGCGCTACTCCAACTGCCCGAACCTCTCGGCCCTGAAGGAGGCCAGGGAGAGAGGACTGAAGTCCTTGGCCGTGGTGGGGCTCCCGTGCCAGATGGAGGGGCTGAGGAAGATCCAGCACTACCCCATAGAGGAGGCTGATCTGACCGGCAGGGTGAAGCTGACGGTGGGGGTATTCTGCAAGGGTAATTTCCTTTACAACGGCCTCATGGAGAGGCTGGCGGCCGGGAAGTACGGAGTGGACCTCAAAGAGCTGGAGAAGATAGACATAAAG
>JBBSVP010000144.1:0-6931 GCA_038046745.1 Candidatus Hydrothermarchaeota archaeon | reverse complement strand
TAAAGGGGAAGTTCGTCCAACTGACGACACCCAAGGGGGAGATCCAGATACCTATGGAGGAGGCCCACGAGTACGACCGGGAAGGGTGCAAGGTCTGCACCGACTTCACTGCCAAATTGGCCGACATATCGGTGGGCTCCGTGGGCTCCCCCAAGGGCTACTCGACGGTCATCGTAAGGTCCGAGGCGGGGAAGGAGGTCCTGGAAGGGATGCTCAAGGCCGAGGCTATAGAGACCGTGGAGCTCCAGAAGGAGAAGCCCGGGATAGAGGCCATAGAGTTCCTCCAGGAAGTCAAGGAGAAGGAGGCCAAGAAGGCCTCGAGGAAGAGGGTGAAGGAAGTGCTCCCCCTGCCCTATAGATATCTGAGCTTCTGAGGTGGCTTATGCGCGAGATACCGTGGCAGACCTCCAACATCCCTGGGCCCCGCCTGGGGATAGCCGTCAATGCGGACGTGGCCCACCGGATCATCGCCAGGGCCAGGAAACCCCTCATCGTGGTTGGGGCGGAGCTCCTGGACGAAGGGGAAGAGGCCATAGGCAAGGTCCTGCGGCTGGCGAAGCTGGGGATACCTGTCGTGGCCACGGCCCACTCGGCGAAGAGCTTCACCGCGAAGGGGCAGAAGGTTGTGCAGATGGGGATCACCGAGATTACCGACCGCCTCAAGGACGAGACCTGGGAGGGGTGCGATGGGAAGGGGAACTACGACCTCGTCATCTTCCTGGGGATCGAGTACTGGCTCCTCTCCCAGATGGCCTCCACCCTGAAGCACTTCAGCAAGATCGAGACCGTGAACATCTCCAGGTACTACCAGCCCAACACCACCTATTCCTTCCCCAACCTGAAGGAGGACTTATGGCTTGGGTATATGGAAGAGCTCTGCAAGAGGTGTGAGAAGGCGTTTGGGGAGAGGGCTTAGTCTACCTTCTCCGACGCGTATATCTTCCCCTGGGCCTCGATGACCCCCAGGAGGCCCTGCCCCACGGGTGTCTTCTTCCCTACCTTGATCTCCCCCTTCCTACCGATGGTGGCAGTGAAGAGGGGCTCCTCGTCGGCGTAGATCCGGACCATCTTCCCGGAGAACTTCTGTCCCAGCCTGAGGAGGAAGTAATTCTCGGTCTCCTCCACCTCCACCTCGAACCTCCCTTCCGGTACCTGCCCCCTGGCGCCGGGGCCGGTCCCCTTCTCCTCCACCGACCTCACGCTTATCCCGATCCCCAGCGTCCGCTCCACCCGCGCTATATTCATCCCCTGCTTCCCTATGATCTGCGGAATATACTCCTCATCCACCCAGACCATGGCCCTGTTCTCCCGGACCTCCACCTCCAGCTCCGCCCTGGGGGCGTACTTCCTTATCTCCTGGGCCACCCTCTCGGCGGCCAGCCTCGCCATGGGAGGCTCCGCCCCCTTGCCGACCGCCGATGGCATCACCACGGTCTCCTCGCCGAAGGTGTAGATCTCATACTCGGCCATGTCGGTCTCGAAGTCCTTCACCTGGATCACCGGCCTCGCCAGATCCGCCTCCACCATCCCCGATGGTACCTTGACCGTGAAGCTGAGCTTGTAGACCTTCGCTACCTTCCCGTCTTTTATGAAGATGACGGTATCGACTATCTGGGGGATCATCCCCAGCTCCACCCTCCCGATGAACCTCTGGACCGCGTCTATGGCCCTGTTGGCGTGGATGACGCCCACCATCCCCACCCCCGCGAGGCGCATGTCAGCGAAGATCTTGAAGTCGTTGGTCTTCCTCACCTCGTCGTAGACGGTGTAGTCCGGACGGACGAGGAGGAGGATATCGGCGGTCTTCTCCATATCCCCCTCCAGGGGGGCGTACTGGGTTATCTCATCAGGGACCTGGAGGTCCCTGGGCGACTCCATGGTCTTGACGATCTTGCCCTGGTTGCTGTAGAACACGGCCAGGGCTTGGGAGAAGGTGCTCTTCCCGGCCCCGGGGGGGCCTGCCACCAGGACCCCCTCGGCCCTCTCCCTGAACCTCTCCATGAGCTTGGCGGAGAGGGTGTAGTCCTCGAGCCTGACGTTGGCGATGGGACGGACAGCCGTTATCTCGTAGCCGTCGGAGAAGGGTGGTCTGGCGATGGCGATCCGCAGCTGCCTGAGCTGGACGACGGTGGCCCCTTTCCTCTCGATCTCCACGAAGCTCTCGGGATCTGTCCTGGCGTACTCCATGATCTCCGTGGATAGCAACGCCAGCTTCCGCTCCGTCATGGGCTCCTCCCCGATCTGGACGAGCTTTATCTCCCCTGGTTTCCCTTTCTTGGCCTTGGGCGGCACCTTATCCCGGAGGTGGACCGACATGGTCTCGTCGTCGAAGTACTGCAGGATGCCCAGCTCCTTCCTCACCCTCCTCGGCTCCAGGTAGATGACCTCTATCCCCTTGGACCTGGCCACCTTGGCCTGGATGCGGTCGCTGGTGACGAGGGCCCCTCCTGAGTCCCGGGCCACGTTCCTTATGATGTCATCGATGTCCTTGAACTGCGAGATGCGGGGCCTCTTCCCCGTGTACTCCATCTGGATCAGCCCCTTCTCGCTCAGCTCCCTGAGGATGGTGAGTTCCTCCAGTCCCTTGAAGCCGGACTCCCGCCCCTGGGTTGCCTGGGACTCCAGCTCCGCCACCACCGCCTCCGGCACCAGGATTCTGCTGTCCTTGTACTCCTTCTGCTTCACCAGGTGGGTGATCCCCCCATCAATGATGACGGAGGTGTCTGGTACTATGGTGGGGCTCATTTATAGACCTCTCTCGGGTCGAAGACCCGCTCCCCCACCACCTGGAGGCCATCGCCGACGGCCCGGCGGTAGAAGCAGGACCGGTAGCCCTCGTGGCAGGCGGCCTTGACCTGTTCCACCTGGAAGAGGATGGCGTCGCCGTCGCAGTCCAGGAATATCTCCTTCACCAACTGCTGGTGGCCCGACTCCTCCCCTTTCAGCCAGATCTTCTTCCGAGAGGTGCTGTAGTAATGGACTTTACCTGTCTCTATGGTCTTTGCCAAAGCCTCCCGGTTGACGAATGCCACCATCAGCACCTCCTTGTTGATATGATCCTGGGCTATCCCTATGGCCAGATCCTCCCCGCCGATCTTTATCCGAAAGTTCGCCTTCTCCAAGAGTTCCATCTACTTCTCCTCCTTTGTATTGGGTAGCGAGGGCATGGAGCGGAAGAGGACCCTGAAGACCGCCCCGATGATCGCCACCAAGAAGAGGATCACGAGGGCCAGCTGGACCTTTGTGAGCTCCAGCTCCTCTGCGGACTTAACCGGGGGTGGCGGTGCCACCTTCCCGACCTCCAGGGAGATCTCCCGGGTCTCCCCCGTGTATGTCTGCCCCAGCCTATCGGCCCACTGGACCTTTCCCTTCCCCAGGGTGAAGAGCCCCTCCTTCTTGGACCTCAAGGAGTACCTCAGGAGGAACTCCCCGCCGGGCTTGAGCTCGGGGGTATTCGCCACCGTGGAGCCCTTCGCCTCCAGCCCGGCAGGTACCTCGTCCTTCACCACCACCTCCCGGGCAGCGTCCTCTCCCAGGTTCCTCACCTTCACGACGACCCCGACCTCCTCGCCCACATCCACCGTCGACTTCTCGACCGCCTTGGTTATCTCCAGGATGGCCCCTCTCACCTTGAGTTCCATGGCATTGCTCAGAACCTGGCGCCCGAAAGAGGCCACGAAGGGTATCTTGTAGAGCCCGGACTTTACGCCTGTGATGAGCATCGGGAACCGCAACTCCTCCTTGGGCCCCATGGACCCTGTCCAGCTCACGTTCCCGGTGAAGACGTACCACGTCTCGTTACCTTTCCTCATGGTCCGCACCGTCTTACCGGTCCACTGGGAGCTGTTGGTGGCCAGCTCGATTCCCTGTGGTATGGAGAGGGTCAGGGTCGCATCCCTCCTGGTGGCGAACTCCGTGGTCCTGAACTTCAGGAGGGCGCTGCCGTACTCTCCCAGGTTGGTCTCGTTGGCGTAGTCCAGGGTGACGAAGAAGTTCTCCCCTTCCGAGGCGAGGCGCAGGTAGGCCTCGCGGGGGATGAGGACTTTGAGGGTCGTGCTGATGTTCTTCGTGCGGATATCGCCGAAGAAGTCCTTGTAAGTCACGGTGGTGATCATGGTGAAGTTGGTATCCCTCTCTAGGTCTGGGAGGAGGAAGGTGTAGTTGTAGGTGACGTTGGGCATGTTGCTGCGGGTGGTGTTCAAGTCCCCGAAGTACTGGGCCTCAAGCTCCTTCAGGTAGATCACGGGCTTCCCCCTCACCAGTGGGCCTCCGAACTCCGAGGCCTTCATCCCCAGGATCTCCACCGTAGTTATTATGTCGTGCATGGCATCGGAACCGTTGTTCAGGATAGTGAGGTTGTAGTCGAACTCGAACCCGGCCAGGACCCGGAGCCTATCCCCCTGCTCGTAGTCGATCTCGTCTGCGAGGGCCTTGGAGTAGGTCCTATTGATGAATAGGCTGGGGTAGAGGCCGTTGAAGCCGATGGTCTGGTTGAGGGAGACATTCACCAGGTCTTTGGCACAGAAGCTGAGGGACCTGCTCTCGATCTCGGAGGTCCCTAAGAACCTGGAGATGTTGGCATCCAGGTAGGTGATGTTGGTCTTGAATGTCAGCTGGCCTGGCCTCGTGACCCTGATATCGAAGCCGTAGGGGGCCTCCCCCCCCGGCGGGAGGTCGCCGGACCACTGGGTGGGCCCCCCCGTGACCGCACGGCCGTCGAACTCCTCCCTGGCCACGACCCCCCTGGCTATGGTGTTCCCCCGGTTCTTTATCCGCACCTTGACGCTGGCGGTCCTGGTTATGGTCACGTTGGGCCCGACATCGGTCAGGACCGATATGTTGCCCCTCTCCAGCCACTCCGTCTGGTTGATGGACCAGACTACGTTCCCGTTGAGCTTGTTCGTTATGGGGTCTATGTATACCACGGCGTAGCCCAGGTCCGTATTGGTTATATCCTTCTCCAAGGCCAGGAAGGGGGCGAATCGCATGGTCTTGTTGCTGGAGAAGGCTATGTACTTGGAGCCGTATTTGTCCTGGTATGTGACCTTCGATCTGTAGGAGCACATAATGGGCTCTGAGGACCGGAACCTGTAACCGAACTCCTCCCAGGTACCGTTGGCCAGGTCTCCCTTCCAGGAGGTGGTGCCTTCCACCACCGTGAACTCCGGCTCCAAGGGCTCCTGCCACTCTATATTGAGAGCTCGTGGTTCTGGGTCGCTCGGCCTGACGCTCTCGTTACCTGCGAAGATGGCTGCCAGGGGGGCCCCGTTGTTTATCGTCACCCGGATCTTCGGATAATTGAGCCTCTCAAACTCCCCCAGAGTCCAGTCGCTCACGCTCCTCTCCACGGATACCACCGGGGCTGCTATGGTGGCATTTATGAGGTAGTAGTCGGTGTACTGGGTCTTCTTGTCGGACTGGACGTTGTAGGCGGTATAGTCCAGCTTCAGGATCATGGAGTAGTTGAAAGACCCCCTCACCCCCGCCGGGGCCTTGAGAGAGTACATGACCTTGCTCAAGGTGTCGTTGAAGCCGCAGAGGAAGGGATAGGTCTTGACGGGCTCCTTGTCCAGGATCTGGAAGTCCCCGAAGAGAGGGGTTACGGTGAGGTTCTCAGCCGCCAGCTCCCCCGTGTTTATCAGAGAGAACTCCAGGAAGGATTGCTCCCCCGGGAGGAACTCGGCTTTCGTTCCCTGGATGACGCGGAAGTTGGTTATATTCACTGTGAGCTTGGCCCAGTAAGGGGTGTAGACGCTTATATTGGCGCTGTTGTTCCCCTTGTTGGCGCTGTTCAGCTTTATCAGTATATCCGGCCGCCGGAGCTCCTGGTGCTCTCCGGTCTCTACTGACGTCCATAGATAGTCGGCACCGTTCCGCAGGACGCGGACCTCGATGGATCGGTTGTCGAAGACCCGGCTGACGGAGACGTTGAAGTCCTCGTGGAGGAAGGAGCCCCCGAGGCTGCTGAGGACTATCCCTCCGCTGGTCCTATCGGCGTAACCCCTGAACTCGTGGGTGAGGACCTCCGTGGGCTCTGGACAAAGGGCATAGCCAACCGATATCGATAGAAGGGAGGCTAGAATAAACCAGACCCACTTGCTCATTTCCCCACTCAAGGAGCCCCTTCAATATTGCTTAGTGATATACTTTTCCCCTCCGTACTGGGACTACTCTCCCCCATAGAGGATGACAGGGACTACGCTCTTCTCCGTCACGAACCGCTCCACCAGGAGACCGAGGACAGCGCCGTAGATCAGGTGGGCGAAGAGGGATATGACGGCAAAGTCCGAGACCGAGATAGCCTTGAGCCCGCCCACGATGCCAATGCCCATGACGAGCATGGGGAGGGTGACGATCATGAGGGCCCAGATCAGGGCCCCGTAGCCCAGGCCCACGATCCACCGGGCCTTACCGAAGAGGAGGGCGTAGACGACGCCGAAGGCGGCCCCGTTGGCGTAGTGGTAGAGATAGCCCACGATGGTGGCCTTGTATGCGGCCTCATACCCCATCACCAGCTTCCCGAGGAAGGATGGCATGGCCATGCTGACGAAGCCCGTGATACCTCCCAGCCCCCAGACTATGCTCAGGGCCAGGGTGCCCGCCAGCCCGGCGCCGAACCCAACGCAGAGCTTGTTGGTGAGGGGTTGCAAGCGGCTCCTGAAGGCGTAGATGCCTATAGTTATGTAGGCCAGCAGGGCGATTGGGAGGGAGAGCTTCACCAATTGCCTATTGGCAAGGGCTCCAGCGGCCGTTAGCAAGACGGCGAGGATGGGCAGGACGCTGAATAGGGCCAGCAGTACCGTGAGGACCGCCTCTCTGCGCTTATCGTCTTCCATGCCTTTACCCCCTTACTGGGCCACCGGTGCCGCCAATCTTGCCTCACCCAGCTTCGTGGTACCGGCTTTGTGAATGTCTAGGATGCTACCCGTAT
>JBBSVP010000143.1:0-6356 GCA_038046745.1 Candidatus Hydrothermarchaeota archaeon | reverse complement strand
TGGTTCCAGGTGGACCTGCGCTTCGTCTCGAAGCTGGCGCGCCTCTGCGGCGGGGACCAGGTCCATGCCGGGGCGGTCTCCGGAAAGCTCTACGAGGACCTCCCATCGGTCTTGCGGTCAGTGGAGGTCTTGAAGGAGGGGTGGGGCCACCTGAAGCCCGCCCTGCCTGTATCCTCGGGGGGGCAGCACCCCGGGAAAGTGCCAGAGAACATCAGGCACCTGGGCAAGGATGCCCTCATCCTGGCGGGTGGCGGCATCTTCGGCCATAAGGACGGGGCCACTGCCGGGGCGAAGGCCATGCGCCAGGCCCTGGAAGCGGCCCTCAAGGGCATCCCCCTGGAGGAGCACGCCGAGGGGAGGAAAGAGCTCCAGGTTGCCCTGCAGCAGTGGGGGGTCTTCAAGCCCCAGGTGCCCTGATATGGACATATCTATCCTAGCGAAGCTTGAGCTCCCCATCAGCCTGATCATATTCCTCCTCTCGGCCATCACCTTTCGATACTACCTCCGGTACAGGGAGATATCCATGCTCCGAGACTTCTCCATCTTCGTCTTCCTGGTGGGGACCATCGAGTTCTCATCCTACCTGGAGAACGTGGGCGCAATACCTATGGGCTTCCACATGCTCTCCTTCGCGGCCCTCATCCCTTTCCTGGCCTATGTGATCTACCGTCTTGCCACCACCAGGGAGAAGCTCAACAACCTCCTCGTCGCCATGTCCAAGGACCTGACGGCCCAGGAGAGGGAGGGGCTGGTCCAGGTGGTAAGACAGGTAGCAGGGGGCGAAGGGCTACCGACCCTCAGGGTGCGGGACGTGATGCAGGGGGATGTCCTCACAGCCACCCCGGGGATGTCCATCAACGAGGCCCTCAGTGCCATGGAGGAACGGGGCCTGAGCTGCATCGTGGTGGTGGAGGGGGAGGTGCCGGTTGGGATCGTCACCATGCGGGATATCATCCGGAAGGGCATCCTCAGAGGCATCTCTCTGGAGCGCCCCTTGAGGGAGGTGATGAGCAGCCCGTTGATAACTGTAGAGGGAGGGATGGGGGTCCTGGAGGCCGGGGAGCTGATGGTGGGGAAGGATATAAGAAAGCTCCCGGTGGTGGAAGGCGGCAAGCTCAGAGGCCTGATCAGCCTCACGGACATCTCCCGGATCGAGCCTAAGTATATAGCGGAACTCTCCCGGACCCTCAAGAAGATCGAGGGGATCCTGGGGGGGCTCTAGGGTAGATGGAGCTGGCCCTTCCCTTCATCCAGGACCTGGCGGTAGTCCTCGTCCTGGCCTTCCTCGCTGGCATCGTCTCCTTCAGGCTCAACCAATCGGTTATCCTGGGATATCTCCTTGGGGGGGCCCTTGTGGGCCCCTACGCCCTGAAGATCGTCTACAACGTCGATACCATAAACCTCCTGGCCGAGCTGGGGGTGATCCTCCTCATGTTCTACATCGGCCTCGAGTTCAACCTGAAGAGGCTCAGGCGGGTCGGTGGGATAGCGATCTTCGCCGGTGGGGTGGGCATGCTTGCCATGCTCCTCCTGGGGAATGCCCTGGGCGGTCTCCTGGGCTGGTCCAGCACCGATTCCATCTTTCTCGGGGCCATCCTCTCGGTGAGCAGCACGGCCATCATCGGGAAGGTCCTGGCAGATATGCGGCTCCTCGAGAGGCCCCATGCCCAGATCATCCTTGGGATCCTCGTGGTGGAAGATATAGGGGCCATCGTCCTCCTGACCGTCGTCAGCTCCATCTCCCTCCTGGGCCTGCCACCCCTCTCGAGCATGCTGATAGCCCTCCTCAGGGTCTCCCTCTTCTTCGTCACCGCCCTCATCTTTGGCCTGAAGGTGTTCCCCAGGGGGATGGACTGGGTGAGGGAGAACGTGGACTCCCAGGAGGTCCTCACCCTTGGGGCGCTGGCCCTCTGCTTCGCCTTCGCCATCTTCTCCTACTCCCTGGGCTTCTCTGTGGCCCTGGGGGCCTTCGTGATGGGTGCCATGCTCTCGGAGTCCGAGTACGAGGAGGAGATCGAGCGGAGCGTGAGGCCCATCCGGGACGTCTTCGCCACCATCTTCTTCTTCAGCATAGGGATGCTCTTCGACCTATCGGTCCTGCTGGAGCACCCCCTTGTCATCTTGGCCATAACCCTCACCGCCCTCCTGGGTAAGGTCCTGAGCCGCGGTCTTGCTACCTACCTCTGGAGGTGCGATGGGGTCACGGCCTTCTGCATCGGGTTGGGCCTGATCCAGATCGGGGAGTTCTCCTTCGTCATAGCGAGGCAGGGGCTCGACCTGGGCCTCATCAGCCCCATCCTCTACCAGTACACCGTGGCCGTGGCCATCATCACGATCCTCCTCGCCTCCCCTTCCATAAGATACGGGCCGGGCATAGCCTCTTACCTGGATAGGGCCCTGCCCCAGGGGGCCAAGACCTTCCTCAGATCCTTCGCCTCTCTGGGCCGGCTTGCGAAGAGGCTCTTCCCCCTGGACGTGGAGGCGGCGGGAGTGGCCAGGAGACAGATGCACGACATAGGTATCAATGCCTTTATCGTATTCCTACTCTGGCTCCTCAGGTGGTGGGTGGAGGGGTACGTCTGGAAGAGCTCCCCCTCCCTCCTACCTCTCCAGACGGGCTTCGAGACCGCATCCATAGTACTGGTAGGCGCCCTCTCCATCCCATCCCTCTACCTCATCTACCGGAGGGCCCAGGAACTCTCAGGCCTCATCCTCAAGATAATGGCCAAGAGGTTCGAGCTCTTCGGCAACCTCCGGTTCGGTGCTGCCATGAGGAACATTGCCCTGATCCCTCTCCTCCTGGTCTCTGTAAGGGTCGTCCCCCCTCTCCTCTTGAGGGATCACCAGGCCTCCACCTACCTCCTCTGGGCCCTCCTCCTGGCGGCCATAGCCGCCTGCGGCTATCTCTTCTGGCATACCATCTCCAAGTTCCAGATGGACCTCGACCGGATCATAAGGGACGCCATCCTGACCGATGAGACGGTGGAGAAGCGGAGGGTGGACGCCGCCACTGTGGTGGAGAGGATGAGGAAGGGGAAGATAGTGGGACAGCTCATGGTGACGGACGAGGCCCTGGTGGTGGGGAAGAGCATAGCCGAGACGAACCTGAGGGCCAGGACAGGGGTCACGATCCTCTCCATCGAGCGGGGCGGGGAGATCATAAGCAATCCCGCTTCGTCTGAGAGGCTCCAGCCCTGGGATATCCTGATTCTCCTGGGCACCGACGAGGAGAGGGAGAGGGCCCAGCAGGTCCTCTATGGCGGTTGAAGGGCCAGGTCCACCACTACCTTGCGCCAGTCACCGGAGGGGTTCCTCAGGAGCCATATATCCAGGTTCCTCCCCCTCCTGGCATCGAAGGCGAAATTCTTCCCATCAGGGCTGAAGGCGGAGGTCATCATGGAGTCTGTCCCCAGGACGAAGGGCCTCGGGTCCTCGCCCCTGGCGCCCATCTGCCAGAGCTCCGTCCTGTTGCCCTGCCTCCTGTATACTACCCCACCCCCGTCTGGGATGTAGACGGGCCTATCGGCCTCGCCGCCCCCCTGGGTCAGCTGGATGGGGGCCCCGCCGCCGAGCCTCATCACGTATATATCCCATGTACCGGCTTCCATGCCTGCGAAGGCTATTTCCCTCCCATCGGGGCTCCATGCGGGGTCCTTCTTCAGCCTCGGGGGCCCCGTCAGCAGGAGCTTCCTGTTGTCACCCCCCAGGTCCAGCAGCCAGAGCTCCTGCTCTCCCGTCGTATTGACATAGGCTATAAGCCTCCCGTCCGGACTGGGCCTCGGGTCCGAGTACCAGCCCCCCGTCAGGATGGGCCTTCTCTCGCCGTCGCTGAGGATCCATACACCAGTCCCGCTCTCGTAGACGATCCCTTTCGGGGTGGAGGCGGGGAGGATATCGTAGCCCTCGTCTACGGTGAGGCGCCTCTTACCGGTACCGTCGGTATTCATGAACCAGAGGTCGTAATTCCCTACCTCCTCTGAAGCGTAGAGGACCCTCCCGTCGGGGGTGAAGGAGGGGAAGGCCTCCTTCCAGGGGCTGGAGGTTAGGCGCACAACCTCCAGCCCACTGCCTGTACAGCCCATGATCACCAGGGCCACTACCAAAGCTAGGGCGGCCTTCATGGTGGGGAGTATATCCAAAGGTTTATACCAACCTTTCTACCAACGGGAGATAGGATGGGATACCTCATCCATGCCCTCATTGCCGGCTCTGCCACGGTCCTGGGCGGGCTCCTGCCTCTCTATACAGACATAGGGAAGAAGACCCTCATAAGGTACCTCCTGGGGTTCGCCGCCGGGGTGATGATCTCTACGGCCCTCGTGGCCATGCTCCCCACAGCCGCCATGCCAGGGGATGCCCTCCTCCCCGGGGCGGGCTTCTTCCTCCTATACCTCATCGAGAAGGGGGTGATGATCCACGCCTGCGGGGAGAGGGAGTGCGAAGTCCACAGCGTGGACCTGGCCTCGCTGGCAGGGGTCTCCATCGAGAGTATCGTGGTCGGTGCGGCCATAGCCCTCGGCTTCAAGGTCTCACCCCCTCTGGGCTTGGCCGTGACCTTCGCTGCTGTTGCCCACGGGCTGCCGAGGGGCTTCTCCACGGCCCTCCTCACCAGGGAGGCTGGCCACGCGCAGAAGGGGAGCCTTTTGGCTCTGGCCATAGACGGGGCCCTCACCCCCCTGGGCGCCTTCCTCGCCTGGTCCCTGCCCCTCCCTGCCGAGGGGCTCCTGGCCTTCATCGCCGGCGGCTTCATCTACATGGGCGCCAGCGACCTCCTGCCCGGGGCCCACGAGAGGTTCAACCTGAAGGTCGTCCTCTTAGTTCTCCTGGGGGCCCTGGTGCCACTGTCCATCGCCCGGGGATGGTAGATTCAACCCGTATCGACACCTCGATCGACAGATAAAACAGTACTAGCTGTTTTTATGCGAAAACTTCCTCTCCAAATTAAAAAGCGTATCATATTATGGTTATAAATTTTCTCAAAAATTATATTAATCTATTTTAAACTTACATACTACTCTGCATTGTCTTGAAGCAGAGGAGGAAGCGCATGAGAACGAAAGTATTATACACCGGTATTGTGATGCTGGCTATCGTGGCTCTCCTGCTCCTGGGGACTGGCACGTCCCAGGTGACAGGAGTAGCGGTACCCACAGTCAGGGAATATACCCTTGTTGTGGAAGAGACTCAGATCGAGTATGCCCCGGGCAAGTTCTTCACTGCTTGGACATACAACGGGAATGTCCCGGGGCCGCTGATCAAGGCTTACGTGGGAGATGTTGTCAAGGTAACCCTGGTGAACAAGGCGAGCCTGGCCCACAGCATCCACGTCCACGGGTTCGAGTATAACGTGACGGATGACGGTGCCCAGACATCTCCTGGCTCCATCGTTCCCCCGGGAAAGAACTACACCTACACCTTCAGGGCGACCAGGGCCGGTTTTTATCCGTACCACTGCCACTCTGACGACAAGTACCCCGTCTCGGTCCATATCCAGCAGGGCCTCCAGGGGGGCATCCTGATCGAGGACCCGGCGAAACCACTACCGGCCGCGAAAGAGTACATGGTCCTGCTCAACGAGGTCTATGACAAGCCATCGCAGTCCGTAGGCCACGCCTGCTCGTACTGTGCCATGAACTCAAAGTTCTTTGCACTGAATCATCGGCAGTGGCCTCTGCCCCAGGCATACAACGTCCAGACCAAAACCACCGAAACCCCAACGGCGAGGACAGGGGAGCTGGTGCGGTTCTACGTCCTCAACCTGGGGAACGACCTCCACACCTTCCACCTCCACGGCCACCCCCTGTATAGACGGAACGTGGCCGCCAATACCACGGAGCTGCTGGATGCGGACAACAAGGGGTTCTTCGTGGCAGAAGGGTCGGTTTTGGAGACGGTGGCCAAGAGTCCCGGGGACTGGCTCTACCACTGCCACATGGATGTGCATGCCGACCTGGGGATGATAGGGATATTTAGGGTAACGCCCTGAGTCCAGGAAGGAGGAGAGCCCCGTAAAGGGCTCTTCCTTCAACTTTTTATGCACGGCAGCCCTACTACCATAAAATGTGGCAGAAAAGGATCGTAATTCCTCTCCTCCTGGTCTCCATCGGAGGCTTAACAGGCTACCTCCTTCTTTCAGCGGGAGATATACCACTCAAAGACGCTGGATCGCCCCCACCTAGCCCATTGAATGTCACCACCCCCTTGGCGCATCAGTACGCCGAGCACGAAGGAAGCGCCGGGGGCGATCAGATAACCCCGATAGAAGGGATTGATCCGGCCGGCGTCCAGAAGGGAGATATCGTCGAGATCGAGTACAGCTACGAGAAGAGCGGCGGCAACGCCACCGTCATCGTGGG
>JBBSVP010000142.1:0-10845 GCA_038046745.1 Candidatus Hydrothermarchaeota archaeon | reverse complement strand
AAGTGCCGGCCAATTTCCAGAGGCTCACGAACGTGTCCGCTTTCTATGACGAGGAGGGTATCGAGAGGCTTGAGCAACTCCTGACCATCCAAGCTACGCCCGACGTAGCCCTCAAGTGGACTGTCATGAGGGACCCTTACGCCGAGAAACTGACCGTAGTGGTGCAGGAAGGATTGGTCCAGATAAAGACCCATCCCTCCATCTTTGCCGCGGAACTGAAGGAGGCCGTCCTCCTCGCTGCCCACCTGGGAAGGTACACGTTCGTCCTGGGATGCACGAACTTGGACCTCGATAGTGCCGCTGAGGTCTTCATAGCCCTCCTGAGGCATATGGAGGAGGTCCTATAACTACTTCGTACCGAAACCCCACTCCGTCATCTTCTTCTTTATATCCAGCTCCCCCCTCTGGGCGTGCCTGATCCGCTCCTCCGTGAGGGCTATGTACGCCTTCATCCTCTTCTCTATGACCTCCAAGTCGTGGATACCAATCTTGACCCTTATCATGGGGTCCGAGGCGTCTAGGAGCTCCACTTCCCCCTCGTCCACCCTCAGGCTCTCCTTGAAGTCATAGTACTTCTGGAGGCTCATCCCTACGATCTTCTCCAGGCTGAAACCTCCCAGGAGGACCATCACGTCCAGGGTCTCGGTATCCTCGCTGGAGACCAGGCTGGCGTACCTCAGCAACCCGCCCCGCTTCCCGGCCAGGCTCTTTATGGCCCAGTCCTGGGTGGTTTGCTCCAGCCCCTCTTGCGAAAAGGTGCCATCCTCCACATACTTGGACGGGGCCACCACGATGACGTATGCCATGGTAGCCGTCTTCGGGTCTATGGGGGCCATGGGCCGGCTCACGGCCGTCTCCATAGCCGTCTCCATGCCTATGATCTCCGGGTCGTTCCCCGTGCTGAGGCATGGGGTGAAGTGATAGGTCCCTATATTGCTGGGAAGCTGGTAGTAGTCCGAGACATCTATGGTGGCCTTGGACTTACGCCCCCCAGGAGCTATCATCATCCTTATGGCCTTGATGATCTCCTGGTTTATACGGTAATACCGCTCCTCTTTGACCTCTGTCTTTTCATCCCTCTTCTCCAGCCTCTTCTCGATCTCGTTGTTGTCCACCAGGAGGAGCATGTCCGCGTTCTGCTTGCCCTCCTCCCCGTACTTCAGGAGACGCGTGATCCCGCAGATGGCGTTGAAGAACCTCTGGGGGGCCTCGAACTCGTAGGGCAGTATCCCCATGGAGATATAGCTGTTCTCTCCCCCGGCTATGATGCTCCTGCCGTACTTCATCTCGTGGATGATGAATGGGAGGGAGCCGTTCCCTGTGCCCCCGCCGAAGGTGCATATGCCAAATATGACGTCCCTCCCGCCGATCTTGAGGTTCGTTATGTACCTCCTGATGGTGTCGAAGTCCTTCCAGGCCTCGTTCTCCCCCACCTTCCAGTTGTTACCTGCCCCCGAGGGCGATTTGCCAAAGATGCAGATCTTCTCCCTCTTTATCTTCTCGAAGGTCTCCACCAGGTTCGGGTCCTTGGAGAGGGTGTACTCGAAGGTCTTCTCGGGCTTCATGTCCGCCATGGTGGTGTTGAGGAGCAGGACCCTGTCCCCTATGGCAGGGTTCTTGAACTTGGCGTAGTAGAGGAAGGCGATCCTATTGGCCCCTTCTCCCGAGGCGATGATGCTCCAGCGGGTTGGCTGTTCCTCCATCTCACACCTTCCTCTTCTTCAGGAGCCTCTCCTTAAGGCTACTTGCCTCCTTGCTCGGTGCCTTCTTCATGGCCAGGGTATCGTCGGTGAAGGTCGTCTCCTGGTGCTTGAGGCTGTAGAGGGCCAGGAACTTATCCGGGTACTTGACATCGAATTCCGTGGCCTTCAGCTCCCCCTTATCCTCCAGCTTCTTGACTATGAGGGGCTCCACCTTGGCGTAGCTCTGGATCACCTTGAGGAAGACGGCGTCCTTCTCCAGCTGCTGCGTCAGGTGCTCCAGGGCCTCCGTGGCCTTGGCGGTGAAGGACTTCAACTCGTCCATGGGGCTCACGCTCTTTACAAGCCCTTCGATCTCCAGGTCGGGGGTCCAGACCTTCTCATCGTAGTACTTCCCTGTCTCCTCCTCCAGCTTGTTGATCCTCCCATGGAGCTCTGATACGAGGCTGAAGGTCTTGGATTTGTACTGGGCCTCCAGCCCCTGGAGCTCTTTCATCTGCCCAGGGTCGTCTGCAGAGAGGGCCTTGGCTAGGAGCCCCTCTGTGGCGGCCCTCCACTCGGCCCCTACCTGCTCACCCTGTACGAGCTTCAGAACCGCTTCCAGGGAAGAGACGAGTTGGGTCCGCTGCTCGTCGAAGGTCCCCTTGAGCATGCCGGTGAGCTTCCTCCGCGATTCCACCAGCAGCCTCATGGCCTTATCTGGCTCGAAGCGGTTGGCCCTGGCCTCTTTTATGCATTCGTCGATGGACGCCACGTCCCCCAGCTTGGCGCAGGCGGTACAGATGTCCTCGGCCTCTTTTATACAGAGGTCTGTGATGGCCACGGACTTCTCGAAGAGCTTCTTCTTCTTGTCCAGCATCTCCCTGAGGCTCTTGGAGATGAGGCCGGCGATTTCGTCGAACTCTCCTGTCTGCCCCTGGATCCTGTAACCTCCAGCCTGGAGTTTTGAGAGCGCACCCCTGAGATTATTTATATATTCTTCGAGCTTCGGCTTGTACTCCCCTGCCGCCAGGGCCTCCAGGGAGCGGAGCTTCTGGTCCGTCTTCCTGTTCTCCTTCTCTATCCTGGTCAATGTATAGGCTTTGAAGGCCTCCGTATTCTGGTCTTCCACCTCGAAGAGGTTGAGCTTCTTCAGCTCTTCCTTGAGGAGTTCCAGGTCCCGGAGTATGGGGGCCACATCCGTCAGTTCGCTCGCCTGGGTTATGAACTCCTTCGTCTCGGCGTAATCCCTCCTGATATTCATCAGCACGTCACCTTTGAGCGTCTCCACCGTCTTGTCGACCTTTGTCTGCCACCAGGAGTAGGCCAGAGCCCCGAAGATGGCCACGGCCGTGACCGCTATCCCGAAGTAGACCACCTCCGAGACGCCGTAGACCATGAGGAGGCCGAAGCCTACGCCCAGGACGCCCAGGATGACGGCCCCGGTGAGGATGTACTCGTTCATCCCTTGGCTTCTCCCGTCCCCTCCACCGAGAAGTCCTTCTCATACTTCTCCAGGACCTGGAGGGTTATATCCTCGTACTGCCTCGCCAGCTGGTCGAGGGCCTTCAGCCGACTTATCTGGCTGGGGCGGTAGGTGAGGAGGATGGTGGCGGTGGCCACGTTCCTCCTGGTCAGGCCCACGCCGAAGTGGGTCTCCCCCAACCTGGAGCGCTCCTCCATGACCATCTTGGCCATGCCTGTGTTTATCTTCCCGTCCTTGGCCAGGTATGCCGGCGGGAGCCTCAGGAGGACCAGGTTCTTCTCAGCCTCCCCCACCCTCACATCCTCCACGGAGAGCTTCATGAAGGCCCTGTAGAGGAGGCTCACCACATCGATCTCCTTGTAACCGCCGAAAGGAAATATGTAGTGCAGGAGCCCCCTGGTCTTTTCGCTGGCCCGTCCGAGGCAGGCGAAGCCCGGCAACTGCTTCTTCCCCAGGGTGAAGGAGGTGGCCGAGATCATGTCTTTCAGGTCTATCACCGGGGCGTAGCCCTCGAACTGCCCCAGGCTGATCTTCTCGAGGGCCGTCCCTATGACTATGTCCCTCAGGCTGTTGGCCACATATTCATTGAACCGCTGGAAGAGGACCTCGGTGGACTCGGCAAAGGCGAGCTTCTGGTTGTCCACCAGGATGATAGAGTCCACGTATTTGATCAATATGTTGAGGCACTCGACGGCGTTGCGGGCTGTGAGGCCCCCTTCGTGGTTTGCCGGGAGGACCACGACGGCGACGACAGGTATCTTCAGGTCTTTCAGGGCCTTGGCCACCGTGGGTCCGAGGCCAGAGCCCGTACCGCCACCGAGACCGAAGACGACGAAGGCCATGGGTATCCCCGTGCCCTTCTCGGTCCCCCCTTTCACCCCCGCCCTCTTGACTATCATCTCCTTTATGGTGTCCTCGTGGCGCTGGGCATCCTCCTCGGCCCTCAGCCTGTTCTTCCCGTAGCCCCCGCTGACGAAGTGCTCGAAGCCTTCCATGGTCCCATCGATGAAGCCCCGATCCCTGGACATGCCCACCCAGTACTTCCGGCCGATGTGCTTCATCGTCTGGAGGTCCATGGTGGCGGAGTTGACGACGATGGGTACCGCTACCTCGAACATCCTCTTATCGGAGTAGGCGGCGTCTACTATACCCCCTCCACACTGCCCGATACCTATGAACGCGTAGGGCATCCTTGCACCTTTCCACAAAATGCCGCAGTTTTAGCATTCAGCGGCTAGTTTGGTCTTGAATAACCGTCGCTCCAAAGATTAATATATTTATCGGTAAAGAGGGAGTACCATGCGTCTCGGGGCCTTCTCTGCCCTAATCCTAATTCTCCTAGCTGCCTATGCGCCTCCCGCGGCCGCCCAGGGGTGTACAGATGTGGCCGTACAGATAAGGGGCATCAGCTCCGAGGCCTTCGATGAGTATCCCCTCCTGGATACGGCAAAGCAGGACATCCTCCTCCTCCTCTACGGGAGGGAGAGGAAGGAGTGCCCCGACGACCTCAGGGACTTCGCCGCTTCTACCCGGGACTTCATCAAGGACTTTGACAAAGCTTACCGCCTCCAGAAGTCCCAGGCGTTCGAGGACCGCTCCAAGGCCCTGGAGGTCGCCGTGGGGCTCGGCCAGAGGGCTCAGGAGCTGAGCAAGATGAAGAGGCCCGAGTACGGGCTTGAGGCCGAGGACCTCCTCAACGTCGCCCAAGGGGCGCTGCAGGGCTTCCTCTTCGCCCAAGGGGGGGACTACCTCAGGAATGCGGAAGGTACCGCCGTCAGCAGGGACAAGATCCGGTACTACGCCCTCGCCTCCAGGGCCTACGAGATAGCAGACGAGGTCCCGGCGGCTACCAGCAGCAAGATAAAGGCCCAGACCCTGGAGGAACGGTACAGGAGGGAGATGGGGAAGGCCGACGGTCTCTTCGGCACCGCCGAGGGAGAGTTGTCTGAGGCCCGGGGTCTGAAAGGCGGGAGTGTCTTCTCCAGGGTTACTGCCTATGCCCTCGCCAGGGAGGCCAGGGCCCTATACCGGGAGGCCAAGGTCTACTACGATTACCACCACGAGGAGGGAAAGGTCACGGCCACGGAGGAGAGGCTCCGTGAGACGGCCGATTCCATGGATGCCCTCGGGAGGGGGCTCATGGTCTATTTCGCAGGGGTTACTATTGTGCTCCTGGCTTCTGCCCTCTACGTCGTCGACCGCCTCCTGGCCTGGTCCAGGGACACCTATGAGTATTATCTGGGGAACGAGCTGATGCAGGTGAGGGCCGTTGAGATCTGAGATAGTATTTGTCCTTCTCATCGCCTTCGCGGCCCTGCCGGTGGTCGAGGCTGCTGAGGTGGATGTGACCCTGACAGACCATGACATATTCGTCACCTTCGACAAGCCCAAGGGCTCTGTGGAGAGCTTCGATTACAACACCACCCTCAGGATCATAAATCCAAAGAACACCACCGAGACCGTCAACGGGCTGACCGCCACTACGAACATAAACGGCATCACCACCTCCCTCAGCACCACCTTCCTGGCGGTAGGGGGTGGGAGTGGAGAGAGGGTAGACCTCATCTTCCATATATCCAGCAACCTGAGTGAGGGCTTCTACGAGGGCTGGCTCAAGGTCACCTCCGCCGACGCCAAGGCCGACAACCTCCTCCCTATAACCGTGAATGTGAAGCACCCGCCCGCCACCCTCAACGCCACCTGGGACGTGGCCGCCTGGGGGAAGGTGAAGGCGGGCTCCAGCTTCGCCAGGAAAGTGACCGTCAAGGAGGTCATGGGCTACAAGAGTGCCGGGAACGTCTCGGTCCTCATAACGGCCTTCGGACCTGCCATATTGGCCTTCTCGGGCCGACTGGGCGATATATCCCCCTTCGGTACCAAGGAGGTGGCGGTGAACGTCGGCATCCCTGCCCGCTTCCTGAGGCCCGGGGTCTATACCGTCAAGACCGCCTTCGACACCACCTCACCCGCGGCCCTCTCGATCACTGAGGCCAGTTACGAGATCCCTACCCCCGTCGTAGCTCTGGACAAGACCACCCTGGACTTCGGGAAGGTCACTTTCGAGACCGGAAAGGACACGGCCCAGGCCCTCCTGGTGGTAAGCGAGACAGGCGGTTTCACGCCGGTGGAGGGGATAAAGGTAGTCCTCGTGACAGGGGAAGAGGGTTGGATCTCTTTCCCCCAGCAGGAGTACGTCCCCGCTGGAGGGTCCGTCAGCTACCCCTTCAGGCTCTTCCTGCCCCCCGACGCCAGCCTGGGGGAGAAGCACTTCCGGTTAGGCGTGTCCACGGAGTATGCAGGGACGAACTTCGTGGAGGCCAGCGTACTGGTATACTTCCCAGGGGTGGACGATGCCATAAAGTTCTTGAAGAATGCCACGCCGGTGGAGAACCTCACCGCCTCCGCCACGGTGATAAATAGCAGTGTGGCCCTTCTGGAGAATGCCAGGGGGATAACGGAGTTGAGGAAGATCTCCAACGTCATGGCCGTCTATAGCGGCTCCAGGGCCCTCCTCAGCAACCTCCAGGGGGCCCTGGCCGTCAAGACCCCCGACAGGCTCTTCGAGGCCGATGCGGCCATAAGGGCGAGAGAAGCCCTTAACAGGATGAAGATCGGGGACCAGAACCTCGCGGACCCCGTCCTGAAGGCCCACTCCAGCGAGGCCGTGAAGGCGGCCGAGGCCATGTGGGGATCTTTCTCCCTGGGGTTGCTCAATGATCTGGTGGGGCTCGCGGAGGGGGAGAGAGAGACGAACTACAGGGCGGCCGTGAACCACTACAAGAGGATCAAGCAGCTCTATGCCTCGATGGGCGATGCCAAGAGGGCGGAGGAGTTCTCCAAGCGGCAGAAGGAGATGGAGGGGCGGTACGAGGAGACGGTCATAAAAGCCACCAACGCAAAGCTGGAGGGTGATGAGGGGCTCTCCAACGCCAGGCAGCAGGCCTGGGCCTTCAGAGGTTCTTACTTCGTCCTGAACCCCTTCTCCTACGAGTTCGTGGCCGCCAACTACGACAGCTCCGTGAGGAAGTTTGCCGAGGCCGAGGCCCTCTTCAGGAACGCTGGGGAGGAGAACGAGGCCGACCTCCTCCTGGCCAGAGGTGGGGACCTGAGGACCCAGCGGACGGCCATCCATAGGGCCTTCCTCGCCTATGCCTCCCTCCTGGCTTTCTTCTCCCTCTGGCTGGTGGGGAGGGTTACCCTGGGCCTATACCGCTTCCGGGAGGATGATGTCTCCATCCAGTTAGGGGAGATGGTCATGGAGAAGGTCGATAAGAAGGCCAAGACCGACTAGATGATCCCCCTCTTCAGCCTCTCCAGGATCTCCGGGCGCTTTAACATGTCCTGGACGTAGTTCAGGACCATGTCCGCCGCTATCACCAGTACTGCCTTCCTGACCCCGCGCTCCTCCTTTGCCTTGGAGAGGAGGCCATCGGAGACCTTCCAGAGGCTGGAGATCGGAAGGATCGTGAGGCGCTCGAGCTCTGTGGTGATGAGGGAGTCCACATTCGCCAGCCGCTCCTGGACCGCCCGGAAGTTTCTCCTTGTATAGGCCTCGGGGTCTCTTATGAAAGATGGGATCTCATCCCCCCGCTCGAGGGGAGGTCTGATGACGCAACATACCGGCACTAGATCTGTGGTGGCCTTATAGAGCATTATGTTCTTCCAGTCCACCATGATCTCGGAGAGCCTCTCGCATACCGTCTCCACCATGCCCACGAGCTCCTCCATGAAGAGAGAGTACCTCTCTGGGGCCTCCAGGAAGTACTCCGGGCGGCCGGAGAGCCCCACTACGAGATCCGTCAGCCTGTCCCCTACACACCGATAGTAGCAAGGGATAGTGGTGTCGAATGTGACAAACTGCTCGAACCTGGTCCTGAGGGAGCTCACGGCCTCGTGGAGCCTCCCCTGCTGCTCCGGGGTGAGTTTTGCCACGGGGGCGAGCTTGATCTCCAGGGACTCGCTCCCTTCCTTGAGGGTGTACTCCTGCCCCAGGGGTGCGAAGAGGGGGGAGGCCACGGTGACCCGATAGGCCTTCGAGGGGAGCCTCTCGAACAGGACCTCTCCCTTGGCATCGGTCCTCCCCCTGTCGTCATCTATGGTGACGGTGGCGCCACCGATCGCCCCTCCGCTCACCGCGCTCGTCACCCTGAGCCTCAACTCCCCAGTAGCGGAGGGCTTTGCCTTCGGTTTCTTCACCACCACCTTGGGCTTCTCCTCCACTGCTGGAGGGGGGACCTCTGGAACTGGCACCTCGGCTTCCTTGGGCCTTTCCAGGACTACCTCTCTCCTGGGCAGGAGGAGCCCCTTCGTCTTCCAGATGGCCAGACCGACCAATAGTATGGCAAGGAGGACCAGTTCGTAGACCAAGGGGGCCTCCGCCGGGTTATGGAAGTAGCGGACCCCGCTACCCGACGAGGATGCTATATACTCCCCCGAGGAGGAGAGTTTGATGGAAGATACCTCTCCAACCCAAAAACTGGAGAGAGGCTCTCCGGTCGCGTCCAGGAGGGCCGTGTAGCCCCCCATGGCCAGGGCTAGGAGCTCGCCATTGCCGCTCAGGGCTACGGCCGTCACAACGGCCGGCGCGGTATAGTTCCACACCATCGAGCCGTCCCTTCCCTTTAAGGTATAGACGCTGCTCCCCGCAGCAACGGCTATGAGAGAGCCGTCCCGGCCCATGGAGATGGAATTTATCCCTTCGGGGGCTGTGTAGTTCCATTCCAGAAGGCCGAACTTCCCCAGGGAATACAGATCACGCCCCATGGCTAAGGCGGTGGTCCCGCCGCTCTCGCTCAGGGCTATGGCGTTCACTCCTCTCTGGACTGTGAAGTTCCAGACCAGCGAACCATCCTCCAGGGCATAGACAACGGTCCCAGTAGCTAGACCGATGATCCTGCCATCGCCGCTCATGGAGATGGCATTGACCCATTCCGGGGCGGTGTAGTTCCAGGCCACCGAACCGTCCTTCCTCAGGACGTAGACATTATTGGCCGTTGAGAAGGCCAGGAGCTCACCGTCTCCGCTCATGGAGAGGGCAGTTATACTACCTGGGGCGCTGAAAGACCAGTAATCAGCTCCATTCCCGTCCAAGAGGTGCAAGGTATTTGGCTCTTCTGCAACGGCTAGGCGCCTGCCGTCTCCTGAGAGCTCCGTGCCTGTCACCCTGCCCTGCTTTTGGGTGGACCAGAGCTCCAGGGGCTGCCTCCCCGTCACCAGGGATCTGTTGATGAGCTGGATGAAGACCTCGTCTTGCCCCTGGTTCTGGGCTTTATCCACCGCAGTCACAGTGACCCTGTAGAGGCCCTCCCCCATGGTGGTGGTATTCAACCCAAAGGGGAGCTCCCCTGCCACTTTCTTACCTTCTATGAGGACGGAGACGGCGGCGTACGGGTCGTCCACCAGGGCTTCTATGAATATCTCCTCCCCGATATAGCCCATGACCACTCCGCCCACGGATGCGCCCTTGGGCCTTATGATCTTGACCGCCGGGGGTATGGAGTCCTCTGTGGATAGAGGGGTTACGTTCACCAGCCCATCGGCTATGAGGAGGTTGCACTCACCCCCCTCGCACTGGGTCTCGACGCAGAGGTTGGTGGCATTGAAGTCCGTTACCTGGGCACCGTAAGAGAAGATTACCCGCAGTCGGTATAGCCCAGGCGTTGAGGGCGCCTTGTAAGGTATCGGGACGACATAGGCCCCGGGCCTCTGGCCCTTGATCCCTTCAAAGAGCCTTGCCAGCTCCCCTTCCGACCAGGAACCGAAGACGCCCACGGAGACGTTGCAGTCCTGGCACTGGGACCCCCAGGACCACCTCACCTCGGCCAGTCCGTTCTGCCCTGGGCTGAGAACGGTCGCATCCTGGATGTCTGGCATGGAAGGGTCCATATCCAGGTAGTGGAAGATTGTATTGCCGTTGGCGAAGTCGTAACCCCTGGTGGGGTAGTACTTGTGGACTGTGCAGGAGGCGTAAGCCTGGGTGATGGACAGGGAGAGGACGAGAAAGAGGGCCGCCGTGGCCATGAGAACAGATCGCGATACCATCCGGATCCCTCTTTACTCTTGTACCTTTATACTCCCCAGATCTTCCACCTTGACGTCCCGCTGGGCTCCTGTCTTCATGTCCCTCACCAGGACGGAACCCCTGGCCAGCTCCTCCTCTCCTATGATGACCACCAGGGGTATCCCGCGGCTGTCGGCGTAGCCGAGGGCCTTCACCAGCTTCCTCTTCATCAGGTCCACCTCGCACGGTAAGGACTTCCGCAGGCGGGTGGCCACGCGTATAGCCTCCCCCAGGAGGTCCTTCCCCGCAGGCACGACCAGCGCTTTTGGGCCCTTATCCCTACCGAGCTTCCGTCCCTCGGCCTCCAGGGCCAGGAGGACGCGATCGAACCCGAAGGCAAAGCCGCACGTCGGGGCTGACGGCCCCCCCAGGGTCTCGGTGAGGGAGTAGGAACCCCCGCCGCAGATCTGTTTCTGGGCCCCTAGCCTCGGTGCGTAGATCTCGAAGACGGTACCTGTGTAGTAGTCGAGGCCTCGGGCTATCCCCAGATCCACCCTGTACCCTTCCACCCCGAAGAAGCCCAGGGCGCAGAGGACCCTCTCGAACCTCTCCAGCTCCTCTAGGGCTCCGTCCTTCCCGGCCAGCAGGGTTTTCGCCCTCTCCAGGACTTCCATCCTGGA
>JBBSVP010000141.1:0-7226 GCA_038046745.1 Candidatus Hydrothermarchaeota archaeon | reverse complement strand
CCCCCCTTTCTCATGGGCAACTCTGAGGGCCAACAGCTTCTCGATAGGGTCGAAGCCCGAGTTCTCGGCCAGGGCCTTCGGGATGGACTCCAGGGCATCGGCAAAGGCCGCCATCACAAGCTGGGCCTTTGTTCCTATGGACCTCGCCCTCTTCCTTATGGATCTGGCCAGCTCCACCTCCGTGGCCCCTCCCCCTGGGAGGTATCTTCCGTCCCTGAGGATAGCGGCCACCACCGAGACGCCGTCCACGGCGCATCTCTCGATCTCGTCCAGGATGTAATTTGCGGAACCTCGCAAGAAGAGGGTTACGGCCTTGGCACCGTCGCACCCCTCTACGAATGTATACCGCTCACCCCCCACCGCCCTCTCCCTCACAACCCCCGCCTTCCCCAGGTCCTCCGCCCGGAGGTTCTCCACCTCTGTGACTATGACGCCTCCTGTGGCCCTGGCCAGTTTATGGAGGTCTGGCTTTATCACCGACTCGACAACGTATATACCGGCCCTGGTGAGGCGGTGGAGGATATCTTCCCCCACGCGCCCGCCGCAGAGGAGGACATTGGCCCCTGTTGCCTTTATCAGCTCTGCCTTTCGCTGGGAGATCTCCACCTCCACCCCCGTATGGGCCCACAGCTCTTCGAGAGTAGAGACCCTTATCTCTGAGCTGACGTTCTGGAGGAACTGGACATCCAGATGGTTGCCGATGAGCGCTATCTTAGCGCCTTCCACCCTCAGGGGCATGGCCGGATGGGACCTCTCGTTCCCTATCACCACCCCGTCGACCAGCTCCGTCTCTTCCATCCGCCCCAGGGCTTTGACAAACTTTATCCTCTCCATGGAGACGTGGAGGCCCTCCTCCCCAACCTCCGCCACCCTCTTGGAGGCCTGAGCGCAAAGCCGTGCCAAGAGCTGCTTCTGGGCCTCCACGTACTTGCCGGTCATGGCTGTAGCGGCTATTTTCTCAAGGATGGGGATCTCCTCCGGCCCCACTTCTGCGGCCAGGGTGTCGAGGGTCTCCAGGGCTGCCTGGATGGCTGTCCCGTAGCCGTCTATGACGAGGTTTGGGTGGAAGCCAGCCTCCAGGAGTTGGGAGGCCTTCCCCAGCATCTCCCCGGCCATGACTACGGCAGTCGTCGTGCCGTCCCCCACCTCGTCGTCCTGGGTCTTCGCCACTTCCACCAAGGCCTTCCCTATGGGGTGCTCTATGTCTAGGGTGCCGGCGATGGTGAAACCGTCGTTGGTGACGGTATAGCTCCCCCCGCTACTCACGAGCAGTTTGTCCATCCCTGTAGGGCCCAGGGTGCTCTTCAGGGTCTTTGCCAAGAACTGACCCGCTTCTATACTTATCCTGTAAGACTCCTTCTTACTGAACCTCCTGGCGTCCTTCGAGAGGACGATGAAGGTATCTCCCGGGTGTTCTCGCTTCTCGATAGAAGGCATGCCCTACCCTTCCTCCCTAAGTAAAGGAGAAGGAGCTTATAAATATTTGGAAGAGAAGACGTGATAAAAAGATAGGATAAGGAGGGCAATTGCCCTCCTTATACGGCTCTACTTGGTCGCCTTGCTAGGCTGGAAGACCATCGGCTGGTCGCAATGCATCGGGACATTGGCCGACTTCTGGACATTCCATATCATACCACACTTCTTGCACTTGTAATTGTCTGCCATCGCAGCACACCTCCAATCTTTGGTTCTCTACCTCGAAAAAAGAAAAAATGGTAGGTTTCCCTACCACTTCGGCTTTATCGGGTAGACACCGAACTCCTTGGGCGCGTGGACCATCTCGTCCAGGTTCTCGTCAGGCATGTCTGGCGCGATCTCGCAACCGGACGTGAAGATACAAGCGCTCTTGTTCGCCTGCTGCTTCGGCCCGTACATCCAGGCCAGCTGCTTGCCCTCTTCCTTGCAGTCCTCTGGAGTGCCCAGGAGGAGGGTGTCTGTTATCTCAAGGCTGAGGCCGAGGCAGACCTTCTTGCCTATGGCGGCGACGTACTCATGGATCGGGAGCCACTTCCAGGAGTCTGGGTAGACCGTATCGCACCCGCTCTTGGCCAGGGAGTCCCTGTTCATAGTGGAGTCGCCGCACTGGTGCTGCATGGTCCAGTCGGCACCGTGCTCGTGCCAGGCACCGTGGCAAGCCTGCAGGGTTGGCAGGACGAACTCGTCCCAATCCTTGGCGCTGATGAAGTCCGAATTGGAGTTGGGCTCCGAGATCCAGGGAGTGGTAGCGCCGGTATCAATCTGGGCCTTCCCGAAGACGATCTCCGTCTGAGTGCAGATCTTCGTCAGCTTCTTGTACTCGCTCGGCCTCTCGACGATGTCGAACATCGAGGCCTCAATGCCCCTGAGGAAGGTGGCCACGGTGAATGGGCCCATGACCCTGCCGTGAAGCCTGACGTCGATACCCCTGCGCCTGACCTCCTCAATGACCATCTGGTTGGAGGAAGTGACGAGGCTCATGAAGGGGCCGGCGGTGTATGGGTCTGGGACTTCAAGGGTCTCAGTGTCCTTGACCAGGTCCTTCACTCTCAGGTTGTCCTGGTCCCAAAGGGGCTCCAGATCTTCCTGGATGAGAACCTTCGCGCCCATCTCGCAGGCACCCTGGCCCACGAACCTGAAGCCACCGATGCCGTCCTGCCTGTGCTTGTAGAAGGACGCCAGCTCGCCCTTGGCGGTGAAGATGGGGTCTGTGTTGTAGAGCCTCATGGATATGTTCCACTGCCTGGCGTTGTAGTTGACCATGTAAGGCCAGACCGGGATCATATCTGGGGTCCTCTTGTGGGCCGCCTCGAAAAGCCGCTCTCTGTGGGTCATCTGACCCACTACTTTAGACATAAAGGTTGCCATTTTTTATCCTCCTTTATTTTTTCTCCTCTACTTCTTCGGCAACTTGGTAACCAGCTCCTTGATCTTCCTCAGAGCATCGGCAGCGTCCTCACCGAAGGCATCGGCACCGATCCTGTCGGCGAAAGGCTGGGATACCGGGGAACCGCCTATCAGGGTCTTGACCTTGTCCCTTATGCCGGCCTCCCTCAGGATCTCCTCCAGCTTGTCCATCATGGGCATGGTGGTCGTCATGAGAGTAGAGGTCCCCAAGATGCAGGGGGCGTTCTTCTTGCACTCCTCGACATACTTGTTCAGGGGCACGTCCCTGCCGCAGTCGATGACCTTGAAACCAGAGGACTCGACCATGATCTTGACCAAGTTCTTCCCTATGTCGTGGGTGTCGCCCTGGATGACGCCAGTTATGTAGCAGCCCGGGCTCTTCATGGCCCCGCTCTTCACGGACTTCTCCAGCTCAGGCTTCACCACATCAAGGGCAGCGTAGAGCGCCTTGGCGGAGAAGAGGACCTGGGGGAGGAAGTACTCGTGGGTCTCGTACTTGTCGCCCACAACCTTCATTGGGGCCGCAAGACCCTTGATAGCGACGTCGTACGCAGAGAGCCCGCTTGCCAAGCAGTCCTTTGCCATCTTTATGGCATCCTGGTCCTTCCCGACGATAATTGCCTCGTTCAACTTCTTCATAAGTTCTTCTTTAGTAGCCAATCTCTTCACCTCCTAATTTCCTAGCCGATCTGTTCCTCCGTCTCTCCGTATCTAGCTGGACACGGTGTAGCCTTCCATATTATCTAATCATATATAAAGTTTTCCATAGTATATAAGCATCGAGAGAATGGAGATTACCGGGACTGAAAAATCGGTGGAAATCAAGGCCTGAAGAAGGGTATTTTATCAAGAAAACCCTTCTCCTTCTTGGGCGTGGAGAGCCCCAAGACCTTGGCCATGTTTTCCCATAGGATGCCATCCCTCTCCGCCGCCGAGAGCTGGAGGGCCATGACCTTCTCCAGTTCCTGGCGGGGATAGAGGTTGTACTGGAAGTCGGAGCCGTAGACTATCCTCTCGGCCCCGAAGGTCTCTATCACCGCCTCTATCACCTTGGTGGGGGCGAGGGATGTCTCGTACAGGACGTTGCCCTCCAGCTGGACGGTGGGGAAGTCCGACTCCTTCTCGTTCCGCGCCATGTGGGCGAAGATGAATGTGAGGTCCTGGAAGCTGGAGACCACGTCGTCGGCCTCCTTAGGGTCGAAGAAGCTCTCCTTCATGCCCGGGGAGTACCCAGAGTGAATTATTATGGGTATCCTGAGGTCCTTTATCGACTCGAGGAGCATCCAGAACCGGTTCTCCGAGAGCCGGAACCTCTGGAGGTTCGGGTGGAGCTTCAGGCCCCTCAGCCGGAGTTCCTTCACGGCCCTCTCCAGCTCCTCCACCGCATCGGCGGTGACGGGATTCACAGAGGCGAAGGCGTAGAGCCGCGAGCCGTCTTGCATGGCGGCCATGAAGTTGTTGAGCCTGGCGGCCTCTTCTATATCCGTAGAAGTGGCCACCGGCAGGAGGAGGGCCTTTGAGACCCCATAATCCCTCATCCCCCGGAGGAGGTCCTCCTTGGCCCCGTAGTGGTCCAGCTCGCCGTCGAAAGCACTCTTATAGCCCTCCAGAAGGGCAAATTGCCCTTCTGGTATGGGTTCGGCCTTCATCCCGATGTGGGTGTGCGCATCCAGGATCATGTCAACCCTTCTTATAGTACGGCGATATCTCCTTGAGGACCTTCCTCATAGCCTCCTTCTCGCCGGTTATGAGGACGTAGCCCCCCTCGTGGGGCTTCATCTCCGCGCCGCACCTCTCCGCTATCCCTTTCAGGCCCTTCTGGCCAAGGCTTGCTGGTGGTAAGAGCCTGACCCAGCCCATGTCCCTGGGTAACCCGGGATAGAACGTGGATTCGTAGAGCCCCGAAGCCTCCGCCTTCTCCCCGCTGATGGCCTTCCTCAGCCTCCCCTCCCACCCATCGATTAACTCCGGGCCGAGAGGGGCGGCGGCGGCGAAGAGGTCCCTCTGGGCTCCGAGGATGATATTCTCGGCCTTGGCCAAGAACTCTGGCTTGGCATAGGGATCTACCCGGCACTCGTTCAATATCACTTTGGCGGACCTCAGGGCCTCGAAAGCCCCGTCCACCTTCATGCCAGCCTTCTTCAGCCCCACCGCCATACGCATAGTGACAAGCCACATCTGTTCAGGTATCTCGGTGTTCATAGGGCCCTGCCAACGAGGGTTACTCCCGCTCCCAACCATTTAAAGATTGCGTCGTGGGCCGGAGATCAGCGGACGAGCTCCAAGAATTCCTTGGCTTTGGGCGAGATCTTTATCTCCCTGATCTCCTTCAATCCCTCAAGCTTCTCTGAAGGTATCGCGTCCCGCCTACCGAGCCTTATTATGACCTTCAAGACCTCTTTCAATTCCAGACTTTCGGCCGATACCACTTTGGCTGAGGTCTCCAGATCCAACCCTGCGTTCAGGTAGAGCGCGATCCCGCCTACGGCCCGGCTGGAGGTGACCTTTAGGTAGTCCTGGAGGATCTCCTCGATCTCGAACTTCTTCAGTACCACCTCATGAGCCTTCTCCACGGCGATTACCTTCTCATCTATGAACTTCTTTATGGCCGAGAGGATATCTCGCTCCTTCAGCACCTCTAGGGCTATCTCCAGCTGCTCCTTCTCAGGGACGGGTTGGAGGCCCGGGAAGATGGAGGCGTACCTCCGCTCCCTATAGGGCTTGACCAGGAGGAACTTGAAGATGTCCCAAGCGAAGAGGGCCTTGGGAATCTTTACCAGGGTCGACTTCCTTATCTCCTGCCTGTAGGCTATGGCCTCCTCCAGCTCAGGCACCAGATTGCCCTTGGCATCCATCAGCCCGATCTTCTTCAGCTCTTCCTCGAATTCGTCCAGGAGCTCCGTCTTCTCTTCCGTTATCCTGGTGTCCATGGCAAAGGTGGGGGAGGTTATGCCATACATCTTGGTCTCCATCTTCATCCTCAGGTTTTCGTAGACCTTCAGCTTCTCCACATTCACCTTCTGTTCCAGTAGGAAACTCAGGATCTCTTCCCGCTTATCCTTCAGGACCTTCGTGTAGGCTATGGCCAGGGCCTGCCTATTGTAACGCCCGCTCACCAGGATGGAGCGCTCGTGATGGTAGCGGATATACTCTATGATTATCTTGCCGTACTTCGCCCTCAGGATGCCATCGTAGTCCAGCTTCGCCGCCTTGTCAGCCTCTACCTGCTCCTTCCGGGAGATCCATCTCCCCTTCTCCTTGGCCTTGAAGGCCACCGTGGCGGACTTTATCTTCCTCCTCTTCTTCTCCCGGAGCATCTCTATCAGCTCCCGGTACGCCATCCTCTCCGCCGGGCTGAACTTGGAGATCTCCAGGGTGAACTCCCCGCCGAAGGTGAGTTGAGGGATGATCTCGAGTCGGTAGAGGCCCCCAGGGTTCTCTTGCAGGAGACACTCCTCGGAGCTGCACTTAGGGCAAAGGAACTTCCCCTTATCCTCTATGACCCTGGTCGCTTCCTTCCCCTTGGTACCCCGGCCGCATTTGCACTCGAAGGAGACGAACTCTTCCAGGTGCCCCACGGCTATGTTGTGGGCGGCGATGGCAGACTTGGTCCTCTCGAAGGTCCCTTTTTTGAAGGCGGCATTGGTCCGGAAGAACATCTTGTGCCTAGCGACGTCCCTCTGGTCTTCCACATCCTCCCTGCGATAGCTCTGCCTGCCGAAGGGCGAGAAGCGGCTCATTCCCAGGGCAAAGTAAGGGGAGTCGAAACCCCGCTGTTCCATCTCGTCCTTCAGGTACTTCAGCTCGTCCAGATTTCTCTTCAGCCGGAGGTATATCTCGGTGAAATACCCTCCATTGGACTTCAACCTCCTCAGATCTACCTTCATCTCGGAGGATGTCTCGTCCAGGAAGGCCGTTGCCCTATTTACCAGTGGATAGGTCTCCGGCATTCTACCACCCCCTCCTGGAAAGAGGGCTTCCCCACAATTTTAACAATAGATAGATTATTGTAATCGCCAGTTTAAAAAGTTATCTAAGGTTATATAAATGCATCGGTTTGTATGCGGAAGATTAACAGGATCCATTCCAACAGGTACCTTGGAAGCCTACCTGAGGGCTGCAAGCTCTGCATGAAAGGGGCGAAGCTCGTCCTCTTTATCACGGGTATCTGCCCCAGGGGATGCTTCTACTGCCCCCTCTCGGAGAGGAGGAGGGGGAGAGACGTGCCCTGGGCCAACGAACGGAGGGTGGAGGGGCTGGGGGATGTGCTGCTGGAGGCCGAGAGGATGGAGGCCGAAGGGGCCGGCATAACTGGCGGTAGTGTTGACCTGAGGCTCAAGAGG
>JBBSVP010000140.1:0-3374 GCA_038046745.1 Candidatus Hydrothermarchaeota archaeon | reverse complement strand
CAGCACGGGCTCGAATTCCTTGTAGAGCCCCAGGAGCTTTCCCTGGCTGGGCCTGGTGTAGGCGCCATTGTACTGGAGTCTGTGCCCTTGCATGTAGTTGATGTAGTTGACGGGCATCCCGGCGTGATCCAGCCTCTTCGAGAAGGTCCCGCGCAAGGCGTGGTAGCCATAGACGTTTATGTCGGCCCTCTGTAACCTCTCCTCCGTGACGATCCCCGCGTCGATGACCGCCTTCCTCAGCATGATCTGGACAAGGTGGGGTGTGGCCCTCTCCCCAGTCCTCTTGCCGATCCCCTCCTTGCCGAATAGGGGGCTGTCGAGGTTCAGCTCCTCCCCCCTCCTCTTCCTCTCCGCCAAGTAGAGGCGCAGAACCTCCACGGCATCCCGGCCTAGGCAGGTCTCGTAATCTACCCCCTCCTTCTCCCTCACGACCCGGAGCAGGACGGGGGTATCTGGCATCTCCCCCCGGAGCAGGGGCTGGAGGTTCTTATCCTGGAGATCCCCCAGGTTCAGGCTGGTGACGGTCCCCACGTCAAAACCGCCTTGGAGCCCGAAGAGGACCAGGGCCCTGTCTCTCTGGGTCGGCAGGACCTCCAGGAGCTTCTTTATCTCGGGCAGATCGAACTCCTCCCGCCTGTTCTCCTTCCTGGGGGCGGCCTTGGGCAGCTTGACCATCAAGGGGAAGCCGTTATTCTTGTAGAAACTTTTCAGCGCACCGATGATCACGGCCGCCTTGTAGGGCGATATACCCACCTTACTCTTGTTCCTCCCCTGCTTGGTCTCATGCTTCTCAGTCAGGTAGGCGTAGTAGTCGAGGAGCCTTTGGGCCGGCCTCCCCCTCTCCCTGCGCCCCTTCTCCAGATCTGCCTCGGCCTCGTCTATGAGGGCCTTTGCGCCCATCTTTGACCAGGACTGGAAGAGGCGCATGGTAATCAGGTACTGCCGTTTCGTGGAGTCCTTGGTGGGCTTGAGCCACTTGACCAGCTCCGGCACCCCTTCCCACCTCTTGAGGTCGTCTACCGCCGCCCAGTCCCCGCGCATATTATCCCTAAATCATCGTTGGCCAATAAATACCTTTCCGTCGCTAAGCTTCCCGGTATTGTTAGGAGAGAAGCAGATGGAGAGGTGTTTCGTGTATAAGGATAGGCGGGCATGCCTGGACGCCATAGACCTTGTCTTCCTGGCCTTCGTGGCATTGGTGGCGCTGGCCCTCCTGGCGGTATCCATGAAGCCAGTGCCAGTGACGGTGAGGCCCATCGAGGTGCTCACCACGACCCTGGCCCTCAAGACTTAGGTTGCTATGGAGGCCCGCCACGACGGGCCATGTAGTACTCTAAGGCGCCCACGGCATTAACCACCTGGGGCTCCCTGGGGACCAGGGCCCTGATGCCCAGCTCCTTCTCGAAGGCGTCTATGACGCCCCTGTTCTTCACCACCCCTCCTATGAAGGCCACCCTATCCGCATCCTGGGGGATGAGCTGCCCTATGCGCCGGGCGAAGGCGTGGTGTATTCCTTTTATTACTTCCTCCCGCGTGTAGCCCTCCACCAACCTGGAGACCACCTCCGACTGGGCGAAGACGGCGCAGGTGTTGTTTATCTCTGCCGTCCTCCCGGCCCGGAAGTGGTACTCCTGGAGCTCTTCCATCCCCAGGCCGAAGTAGCTGGCCAGAAACTCCAGGAAGGCCCCGGTACCGGCGGAGCACTTGTCGTTCATCATGAACTCCCCCGTGGCCAGGTCGATGACCTTCGTGTCCTGGGCCCCGATATCCACGATGGCATCCACGTCGCCCCTTATAAAGTGCCTCACCCCGTGGATGGCGGCAGTTATCTCGGTCACCTCCACGGTGTGGGGGACCTTCTTCCGGAAGTAGCCAGTGGCCACGACCTCTGTACCGGAGCTCAGGAGGTCCCTCCAGGCCATAGTGTCGGCGACGCCCCAGCTCCACTTGCGACCTACGAGGAGGGCGCTCTTCGCCGCCCTGGACCCCACATCTAAGCCCATGATATCCATTCAATCACCCAGCCTCTCGGCAAAGGCCTCCAGCCTTAGCTTCACCTGCTCCGGCAATTTTGATGGCATATCTCCCTCTATGCCTAGGTATGGGTAGCCGAGGCCCCTATTCAACCGCTCCCGCATGATGGGGTCCTCGAGCCTGTGGTGGCAGGCGAACTGCTGGAAGTGGATCACGGCGTCCACCCGGCGCCTCTTGAGCTCCTTCTCTATAAAGCCCAGTCTGCGCTGAATCTTCCCGGCGAAGGTGTAGCCGGCATAATTCCTTGCCACCTCGCCGAGGTCGGAGCCGGTTAGTCGGATGAACTCGTAGGGCATCTCATCGTAGACTACATGGAGCCCGAGGGATTGGAGGAAGGCATGGAGGTCAGGGTAGATGGGCGGGATACCAAGGAGGGCTATGCGGTGCTTGAACTCCACCGCCCCATCCCCCGCTTCCATCTCTGCCAGCCTCTCCTCGTAGGCTTCGAGGCCTCCCAGCATGTCGCTCGTCGAGACCTGGAGGAGGAAGCCATCGCTGGCGGCCGCCTCCCCTCTGACCCTCCGCCTGTCCAGGGCTAAAGCTCTTTTCTTCAAGGCCCTCACGGTATCGAACGTGCGCCGGTCCTTGATACCCCCCAGGAACTCCACCAGGTCCTCCAACTGGGCTTCCAGGAGCTGGGGGGAGCCGTCGAAGGGGTATAGGAAGTAATGGGTGGGGATCCCCGAAAGTTCTACCCGCTCCCCGTCCACGATGGCGTTGTGGCAGTCCCCGCCCGCCACCACCACGAGCCCCTCCAGGTCCAGCCCACCACGGATAACCAGCTCCCTCCATATGGCGGTCCAGGCACAGAGCTTCTCCCGGGGATTGATCCTAGATTCAGGGACGAGGTTGTTCAGGTCCAGGGGACTCTTCCCGGAGGCGTAGAGGACCTCCGGTGGCACCAGAGCCGTTATGCCTATCATCGAGCGCTTCCCGCGCTAGACCATCTCCACGGCCTTGACCTCCGGGGCCTCCTTCTTGAGGAGCCTCTCCACCACGAAGTAAGAGGTCATCTGGGACATGGGGCAGGAGACGCAGGCACCCTTGAGCTTCAGTTTCACGAGCCCCTGGGCTTCGTCCACATCCACCAGCTCTATATCCCCGCCGTCGGCCTGCAGCCCAGGCCTGATCTTCTCGATGATCTTTCTGACCTTCTCGCGCATGCTCTACCTCAAAAGGGCGGGAAGGTCTAACGTTATAAAAGCCTAGTAAGCCTTCTCGCCGCCGAGGAGGGGGTATACGAACCGCAAGATGGCCAGCCCGAGGAGGGCTACCAGGATGCTCCCGAAGGTCTTGAGGATGTTCACGCCGAGCCACTGGCGGAAGGTCTGGGCACCTAC
>JBBSVP010000139.1:0-17028 GCA_038046745.1 Candidatus Hydrothermarchaeota archaeon | reverse complement strand
CGGGAAGAACCGGGAGGCCACGAAGGCGGCAGCCGACGCCCTGGCAGCGGCCCTCTAAGAAGGGCTTCTGCCCTTCCTCTTTTTTCTTTTTAATTTTATCTTTTAATTTTCACCATCACAAAAGCTTTTTAATAGGGAGTAGAACTCTCTAACAGGTGCGTATGGACCTCTCCAAATATCTCAAGGGCAGCAGGCTGGGCGAGAAGGCGGCCGAGATCCTCGAGGTGCTGGGTCTCGCCGTGCTCCTCACCGGTCTCCAGCTCGTAATCCTCTTCGTCCTCTTCAAGGTGAGCCTCTTCGAGATCTATAAGGATATCTTCAACAGCTTCCTTTTCCCCCTCGATATGATCTACCAGCTCGTCATCGCCCTCCTGGAGGCCATCCTCGGGGAGTCTGTGGTGAGCAATCCCATCTTCATCGGCCTCTTCGAGAGGACCTTCTTCGTCATCTTCCTGGTTAACCTGGCGTACTTCGCATGGGCCAGGTGGGCAGGGAAGAGGGGATGAAGCTCCTAGACCGGAGAGAAGGGCGCATCCTTGGGATAAACATCATAGACCTTCTCGTCCTCCTGGTCATCCTCTTCCTTGCCTTCTCTTTCCTATCGAAGCTCCTGACCCCAGAGCTGACCTTCTCAGGGGACCAGATGTACAGCGTCATCCAGGCCTACCAGAAGCTGGACTCCAAGGGCTTCCTCCTCGAGGCCCAAGTCGCCGGGAAATGGATAGCGGATGGGAGCGACTACCAGATCAAGGGCATAGTCGTAGAGACCAGGTCCGGCTCCCTGGCCCTGAAGGACGAGAACGGCTCCGTGACATGGGTCGGCGGGTCCATGAGCTACCTGGAAGACGTGGCGGCCACGGAGATGGTCCTCCGGCCCGTGGATAACTACGTCACCATACGCTACATAAATTCCAGGGGCTTCTCCAGCTACCGGGAGCTCCTTGAGTACCTCCAGGGGATCAAGCGGGAGATGAGGGCCGACCACCTATACTTAGATGCCGACGTCTCCTTCATCAACACCAGCGCCAGCAGCCAGAAAGTCTTGAATGACATGGATGGCTCCTACCTCCTCAAGTACGCGAGCATCGTCCAGACGGGGGGGCGGGAGTCCATCTTCCGCTTCAAGCTGGCCGAGGTCTCGGAGCTGGAGAGGTTGGACATAACCGCGGAGAGGGTCCTCATCGGCCGCCAGACGGTGGTCCATGCGGGTTACAGGGAGAGACCGGAGCTGGACCCCAAGTACCGCCTGGCGAGCCTCAAGGAATTGCTATGATCTCGGGCAGCAGGACCGGGGCCCTGACACTCTCTACCGCCAAGCTCTTGGAAGCCTCCATAGCAAGGAGCAGGACCTCCGCCTCTATACTGGAAGCGGTCTCAGTCCTCCAGGCTTCCTTCAGCTCTTCCACCTTCCTCCGCCTAGTCAAGTACAGCAGACGCCTCTATCCCACGAGGCTCTGGCGTCCCTTCGACCTCCTCAACACCCTCTTCGCCAGCAGCTTCATATCCCGGATCGGGATCTTCCATCCCCTCCTCATCTTCCCCCTCGTCTATCTGGCCTTCGTGGCCGTGAGCAATCACGCACCCTCTCCATTGGCGCTCCTCTCCATCCTCATAGGTATAGGGTCCTTCGCCCTGGGCTACCATCTATCAGGTCCCTTTGCCCCCAGGCGCCTGCGCCTGGAGGACCGCACCCTGGGGATAGGCATAGCCTTCCTCGCCCTGGGCACCGTCGCCCTCCTCTACGACCTCTTCCAGACGGGCTCCATCCCTCTCCTCGAGCCCATAGCCCGGCGGAGGCTGAACGTCACCTTCACCATGCTCTCCACCCTAATAGTCCCGGGGGGCATCCTCATCATAGCGGCCGTGGGCGACAGGCTCAAGGAGGGGCGCCTCTCCAGGGAGGAGGCCCGGATGTACTCCATCACCGCCATGCTGGTGACCACCTTTCTCGTCTCCCTCCTGGGGTACAGGACCCAGGTCATCGTCTCCCTCCTGGGGTGTTCCATAGCTATGTACTACAAGAAAGTCCTGGGGGCAGCAGAGATCGTCCTCACCTTCCTGGTAGCAGTCTCCGCCATAGCCTCCCTGGGCTACTACAGATCCTTGAAAGAAGGATCCTCCCTGGGTCCGCTAGGGGTTATAGGAGGGCGCACCGCCCTCACCCTGAGCGTCTACGACTATCTGATCAGCCGCTTCTGGCTCTTCGGCGTCAACCACGGCTCTGTCGCCCTGGCCACCTTCTCCTCCTTCTTTCCCTTCATACCGGGCTCCAGGCTGGGACCCAGGACCATCGTGGCCAATATCTTCGGTATCAGCGGCGTCTCTGTGACCTCTACCCTCTTCGGCACAGTGGTCCTGGACTTCGGCATCCCGGGGATAATAGCCTTCGCCCTCGCCCTGGGGTTTGTGGTAGGCCTCGCCTACAGGACCATGAGGGCAGGGAGTAACTTGGGTACCGGGATCTTCTCCCTTTTCATGGCATATACCCTGGTGGGGATAGAGACCGGGCTGGTGGACTTCAACGTCTTCACCTTCTTCTTCCTGGGCACCATCATCCTCCTGGCCTCTAGGGGGTCATAGTTTGCGGGTTCTCCTCATCTCCACTTGGAAGCCCAGGAGGGGGGGGATAGTGACCTACGTGGAGAACACGATGACGAATTCCAGGAACGAGTTCATCATCATCACCTACCCGCAGGTACCGGATATACCTGTCCTCAGGGCCCTCCTCTTCGTCCTCTGGGGCTTCCTGCGGGGGTTGAGGCTCAGGTACGATATCATCCATGCCCACTACGCGATGCCGCAGGGCTTTCTAGGTGTACTCCTCAAGATAGCCCGGAGAAAGCCCCTCGTCCTGACGGTCCACGGTTCGGACGCAGCCCTGGGCAAAGGGCCTCTGTCCCCACTCCTAAGGTGGGTCCTCCGGAGGTCGGATCGCATCATGACGGTGAGCAGGTTCCTCCAGCGAGAGGTGATAGCCCTCGGGGCCAGAGAAGGGACGGTGCGGGTGATCTACGGGGGCGTCACCCCCAGGACCGTACCGATGAGGAGATCGGAAGATGGGGCCAGGATAATCTTCGTAGGAGGCTTGGTGAGGCAGAAGGGGGTCGACATACTCCTGGAGGCCTTCCAGCGGGTCAGAGCGGCGGAGAAGGGAGCGGAGCTCTGGATCGTGGGAGATGGAAGGGAGAGGCCGGGGCTGGAGGCCCTTGCCAGAGGGCTGGAGGGCGTCCGTTTCCTCGGCCGTCGGGAGGACCTGACCGCCGTCTTCGATGGGGAATCCGTGCTGGTCCTGCCCTCCCGTACCGAGGGCTTCGGCCTGGTCCTCCGGGAGGCCATGGCCTCGGGGGTACCGGGGGGGGCCACGAGGGGGGGGGGCATAGAGGAGGTCGTGGAGGACGGGGTGAACGGCCTCCTGGTGGAGAAGGAGGATCCCACGGCCCTCGCCCAGGGGATCCTCAAGCTCCTGAAGGGCGAAGCCCTCAGGGAGAGGCTCGTGAAGAACGGCCTGGCCACGGCCAGGGCCTTCCCATGGGAGCGGACGGCCCGGGAGGTGGATGCGGTATATGCGGAGCTCCTTAGCTGACCTTCTGAGGCCCGAGGCGGCCGTGCCGCTGGGCTATATAGCCCTCTTGCTCCTGGCCGCCGTAGCCTACAGGATCGAGGGGGTGGCGCGCCACCTCACCCTCCCTTACCCTTCCGCTCTCGCCCTGGGCATAAGCCTCCTGGCCATCCTGGTCTTGATACCATCCGTCAGGATCGGGCGGCGGCTCGAGCTCCGGCCCTGGGCGCCCCTCATCCCACCAATCGTGGCCGTACTCACGGCACTGGCCCTCTACCTCACCTTCCCCATGCCCTGGATCGCCATCTCCCTCATCGCCGTGGGCTACGCCTCCCTCCTCTGGGCCATCTCCAGGCGGCTCGGAGAGGTGAGGCTCATAACCCCTGCGGCCCTCCTCCTGGCCGGTACCTTCTCCCTCGCCATCCTCATCCAGGGCATACCGATCCTCGACGCCGCATCCAGGGCCAGTACCGCCGTCACCCCCGCCAGGGCCCTCTTCCACGGCTTCGGGGTCTTCAGCGCTGCCTTGTTGGCAGCGTTCTACCCCCGGCGGTGGGCCATACCTGGGATTCTCATCCTCGCCATCCTGGGTTTCCTCTCGGGCTTCAAATCCGACTCCATCTCCATCCTCTCCTCGGGGGTCATCACGGGCCTCCTCCTGGAGAGGGTCAAGATAAGGGAGGTAGTCTTAGCAGGCGTCATAGCCCTCCTTATCTTGACCTTGGGGAGCACCCACATAGCCTCCATGGCCTACGGAGGCTGGAAGCTCTCCCCCGCCCTCTACATCCCCTACAGGTTCGGCTTCACCTACTCTGTCTTTGGGCAGATCGTGGATCTCAGCTTCCCCCTGGGCCTCCTCCACGGGGGGGCCCTCCTCAGCACCACCCAGGAGGTGGTGAGCACCGCCGTCCTGGCCTACAAAGAGCCCCACATCATAACCTCGACCCTGATAGGCCCCGGGATGCTGGACTTCGGCCTCCCCGGGGCCCTGGCCACGGCCGCCCTCATAGGCCTCTACCTAGGCGCCATGGACCGCCGGGGGACCAAGCTCCAGGCGTGCCTCTACGCCATAGCCCTCACCCATACCCTGGTCCTCCTGGAGGTGGGGCTCCAGCTCTCCAGCGTCCTCCTCTACCTATCCCTTCTATATCTCAGCCTCAGGGCTGGAGGCGTGCCCGATGCCTGACGCAGTGCTATTCATGCCCTTCATAGCCTCCTTTGCCCTGACCCTGGCCCTAACCCCGTTCCTGGCTGCGGAGTTCGCCAGACGGGGGATAGTGGGCGTGGACCTCCACAAGGCGGACAGGCGGGCGGTACCTGAGATGGTGGGGGTGGCGATCCTCCTGGGTCTCCTGACCTCCTTCCTCCTCTACTATGGCCTATCAGGAGATAGAAAGATCCTCTGGGCGGCCCTCCTCGTCCTCCTGGTGGGCCTGGTGGGGGTTGCCGATGGGCTCAAGCGGCTATCGCCGCTCCAGAAGGTCTCATCCCTCTCCATCATAGGCACCCTCCTCATACCCTTTGCCGAGCCCACCATCCTGGGCCATGACCTGGGCTGGGCATACCTCCTCGTCCTGCCCATCCTCTTCATGGCGGGCTCCAACTTCACCAACATGCTGGCTGGCTTCAACGGGATGGAGATCGGGACTGGGGCCATAGCTTCCCTGGGCTTGGCCCTGGTAGCCTACGGGAGGTCCACCACTGCCCTGGCCATATCCCTGGGCCTCTCCGGCGCCCTCCTGGCCTTCCTCCTTTTCAACCGGTACCCTGCCAGGGCCTTCCCTGGGGACGTGGGGACGCTCCCCATAGGCGCAGCCCTGGTAGCGGCCATGGTCATGGGAGAGCTGGAGATCCAGGGCCTCATAATATTCGGCCCCTATATACTGGACGCGGCCTTGAAGTATCTCTCCGTGGGGATCATGACCAGGGAGTACCAGAGACCTACCGTCCTGAAAGACGGTAAGCTCTACATACCGGAGGGTGGGAACCTATCCCTCCCCAGGCTCCTCCTCCGGGCGAGGCCCATGGGGGAGCGGGAGTTGGTCTACGGGGTCTGGGCCCTGGAGATAGTCGCATGTGCCATGGCCCTGGCGGTGGGGGTCTCGCTATGATCTGGGTGGATATAACGAACCTGCCCCACGTCCTCCTCTTCCGAGGGTTCGTGAAGGCCCACAAGTGCCTGGTGACGGCGAGGCGCTTCCAGCAGCTGGAGGCCCTCCTGGAGACGAACCGTATCCACGCCACCATGGTGGGGCGCCACGGCGGCTCGGGCCTGGAGGAGAAGCTCTTGGAGAGCTCCAGGCGGGTGACGGAGCTCTCCAGCCTGGTGGCGAGAGAAGCTGCCAAAGTAGCGGTCTCGAAGCACTCAGTGGAGCTCCCCCGCGTGGCCTTCGGCCTCGGGATACCCGTCCTCCAGATAGTGGACAACGAGCACGCGGAGCACCAGAACAGGCTCTTCCTCTCCCTCTGCACAAAGGTCATAGCGCCGCAGGCGTTGGAGAAAGGCAGGCTCCTGGAGCAGGGTGCATCCCCCTCCAGGCTGGTGAGGTTCCGGGGGGTCTGCGAGGTGGCCCACCTGGAGTCCTTTGTCCCGGGACCCCATCCCCCAGGGCTCCCCCAGGATTATATACTCGTGAGGCCGGTCCCAAGGTTCGCGGCCTACTTCCGGGAGAGGGACGAGACCCAGGCCCTCATAGACGGCCTCAAGGGGGAAGGCCATGAGGTCGTCGTCATACCCAGGGGCGACGAGGGCTACAGGAATGCCCGGGTGGTGCGGTGCACGGACGGGCTGAACCTCATATACCACGCAGGGGCCTTGGTGGGCGGCGGGGGGACGATGAACCGGGAAGGGGCCCTCCTCGGGACCCCCACCATCTCCTTCTACCCTCAGGAGCCCCTGGGGGTGGACCGGTTCCTCATGGGGAAGGGGCTCCTCCACCACGCAGAAGGGACCAAGGCGATCATCGAGCTGGTACGGGAGCAGGCACATGAGAAGGAGAGGCTCCGGGGGAAGGCCGAGAGGCTCAGGGCCAGGCTGGAAGATCCAATAAAGGTCCTGGAGCGCGAGATCAGTAGTTTAGGGGGTCCGCTTTCATGATCTCGCGCAGGGCCACGGTGGCGTAGCTCCCCTTTGGGAGGTAGAACTCCAGCCCGCCCCTCACCATCCCAGGATTGAGGTCGTCCTCCTCGAAACGGTAGCCCATATCCACCCTCACCAGCGCCTCCCTCTGCCCCCCCTTCGAGCTGAGTTCGGGCATGGACCCGATGGCGAACCTCCCGAGCTCCGCCCCCTCCTCCTCCAGGACCGCCCTCTCCAGGTCCCCCTGCCGCCCCTCGCTGAAGGCGCTCTCATACCCGAAGAGCGGGATGGATATCCCATGGGGGTCTATCCCTGCCTCCAAGAGCCTGCTCAGGATTCTGTTGAAGAGATAGCCCTGATAGGCGTGGAGGAGCATCCACCTGAGCTTCTTGGGGAGCCTCCTCAGGGCGCCGGCGTAGTCTCCGGGATTCCTTGCCAGGGCTTCCAGCATGGACCTCTCGTAGTCGAGCCTCCTGGGATAGATGGCCAGGGCCGCCTTGAAATCCCTGGTCTCGTCCAGGTGCTTGCGGGCGTTGTAGGCATCCTCCCTCTCCCCCGGGAAGGGCCTCCCCAGGTAGGTCATCACCGCCCCCTCCAGGTCCCCCCGCAGGAGTTCTCTCCCCACCAGGTGGGTGTTGGGCCTCACCACCCCGAAGCGCTGGTACCCGAAGTAGTTTGGGCAGCCCCCCCGGAGGATACCGGCGTCCTTCTCCAGAACCTCCAAAAGGGCCTCTCGGCCTATCTGGAGGTTTCTGATCACGATCCTGAATCTGTTACCCGAGGCGTCCCCCAGGGATATCCGTCTGGAGGAAGGTACAAAGTCCGATAGGGATATATCCCTTATCCTCACGCGCCCCAGCTCCTCCGGTCCAATCCGCCAGACCGCTACCCTCTGCCTCGTCACGGCCCTCTTGTCCTTCGTCCCGGCGTACCCGAACCTCTTGGGCGATACCCGCAGGGCCCTGGCGATGGCCTTTATGGCCCTGTGGGCCTCCCAATCCCGCTTCTCCATGGTGAAGTGGGTGTACTCCACCTCCCCATCCGGAGGCCCTTCTTCATACACCTCCTCCACATAGAAGTCCTCGGGCAGGGTCCTCAGTCTCCCCCCTATCCCGGGGGCATCGGTGATAAAATACTCCAGGCCCAGGAGTTCGTCGAGGGGGTGGGGGCTCTTGAGCATAGGTAAGGCTTTATCATTTCCTGGCCATAATATAAACAGGAGGGTGGTATACGCAGGCGAAGGACTTGATGTCCAAGAAGCTGGTCTATGTAGCCCACACGGCCCGGGTGATCGAGGCCGCCAAGAGGATGATGGTGGGGATCCTGACGGACAGGACCATAGCCACAGGGGTAGTGGCCGAGGGGAAGGACCCCAAAGAACCCCATCACAGGTACCCCGGAGATGGACCTGACGGAGGCTTCCAAGCTCCTGGGGAAGTATAAGATCCGGGGGCTCCCCATCTTCGAGAGCGTGGCTAGGGCTGCCAAGTGAAAGGTTAATATGGGGGCAGGGCAAGGGAGGGGGCATGGACATGAGCGGTGCGGTCGGGGGCACCTGCGGCCTCTGTACATACTGCTATTACGACCCCATCTCCAGTGGGAGCCTCTGCATGATCCCGAGGCCCCCCAAGCCTGTGGAGAGGTCCCACGCCTGCCAGAGTTTCAGGCCCAAGACGAGGTCGCTCCTCTCCTAGAGGAGCTTCAACGGGCCCGTGACCCTGTCCACCAGCTCCTTGGGCCCGGGACCTATCCCTAGGGTGGTAACGGTGCCGGGCTCCAGCTCGGTGAGCCCCGCATCCTGGACCAGGTAGCAGGGCAGGTCGAGCCCCCTGGCCATGGCGTAGAGCTCCCTCAGCTCCCCCTCGTCCCCGGCCTTGAGGACGACCTTCTTCTGCCCCTGGCTTTTCCAAGCTTCGTACCACTGGGACTTCCGCTCCATAGCTATCTCGGCGCTGGAGAGGGCGGCATGGGCCACCTGGGCACAGGTCTTTCCCCTGCTCATCTTCAGATCTTCCCTGACGACCACGGCCTGCTTATAATCCATAGGCGGCCCTCCTCTTGCGGGCGTAGACGAGGAAGAAGGAGGTCAGGATCAGGAGGGAGCCAGCCACACTCCAGAGCCGGATGCCGAAGGGGGTCCTATCCAGGAGGATCCCCAGGAAGGGGACGATGGCCACGCTGAGCCCGAAGCTCAGGGCCAACCGCTCCACCCCGTCTATGGTATCGTCCACTTTCCTGGCCCCTGGGACGTTCTCGCGCAGGTCCAGGATGAGCCTCCCCCGCGGCTCTATCTCCAGGAGACCTCCTTTGAGGTCTCCCACCAGGACCAGCACTTTAGCGCCTTGCAGCCGGTCCTTATCTGCCTTCTCTGCATCAAAGGCCTCGGCCTTTATTCCCCCACCCATCAGGAGCCGGGCCAGCTCTCCAGCCTCTTCCGAACCCCCCACCACAAGGACCTCTCCTGCCTTGGCCTCCCCGAGGATACCCAGGGCCTCCCTGTACACCTCCCCTTTAGTCCTGGGCCAGAGGGCCAGTGTAAGGGCGAAGCCCGGGGTGAAGAGGACCAGGATAAAACCCAGGAGGGCCAGGAGGACGGCCAGGGGCTCCATGGGGCTTCTTACCCCCCTCCCTTTAAGCCTTTTTGCAGTCTGGGGTAGAGGATGGCGGAGAGATATCCAACGGCGGTGCCGATGACCCCGCCCACCACCAGATCCACGGGGTAGTGCTGCCCCAGGTAGAGCCTGGAGAGAGCAACCAGGGCCGCCAGGACCAAGAGGATCCGCCTCTTACCTGGATAGGCTCCCCCCAGGGCCATGGCCGAGGCGAAGGCGAAGGCGGCGTGCCCGGAGGGCATGGAGCCGTCCTCCTCGGGCGCACCCACAGAGCGTATATTGGGCCGGGCGAAGGGGCGCTCGCCGTCCAGGGCCATCTTGAGGGGGAAGAGGACTAGGGCTGTCAGGATGAGGGCCAAGAGTAGCCTTCCCCCAACATCTCGCCTCCGGGTCCATAAGACAAGGGCCGCAGGGAGGAGGACCTTCCAGTAGCCCAATAGGGTGAGGAGGAGGAAGAGGCGGTCGAGGGGGGTAGGGGCGTCGGGGTTGAGGAGGTCCACAGCCGCCAGCTGGGCCGAGGCCAGGTCCATGGAGGAGATATGGCCACCAACTTTTATATAAGTTGAGGCAGAAGGTCCAGGTTTATGTGGGACGTGGCGGTGGTGGGAGGCGGTCCAGCGGGCCTCATAGCCGCCAGGGATATAGCCAGGGCCGGGTACGGGGTAGTCGTACTGGAGGAGCACCAGGAGATCGGATACCCGGTGAAGTGCTCCGGCCTCTTCAGCCTCTCAGGGCTGGCGGCCCTCGAGATAGAACCGGGGGCAGGGGTCGTGCGGAGCGTTATAAAGGGGGGGAGGTTCTACTCCCCGGCGGGGAAGGAGCTCTTGGCATACTCGGATCTTGCGCGGGCGGTGGTGGTGGAGAGGAAGGCCTTCGACAAGGAGCTGGGGAGAGCCGCAGCTAGGGCGGGGGCAGAGATCAGGCTCAAGACCTCGGTCCTGGGGCTGGAGGTGGGCGAGTGCGTGTCAATAAGGACGGAGGGGCTCTATGGGCCTGAGGTCCTGGAGGCTAGGCTCGTCGTAGGGGCCGACGGGATGCGGTCCAACGTGGCCCGGCGGCTGGGGCTGAAGACCCCCCGGAGGGTAGTGGCGGCTGCCCAGGTGGAGGTAGAGGCGGCTGAGGTGGAAGAGGATATAGCGGAGGTCTACTTCGGCAGCCGATATGCCCCGGGTTTCTATGCCTGGATCCTGCCGAAGGGCGATCTATACGAGGTGGGGGTAGGGGTGCGGGCCGGTTCTAGAGGGGGCCCCAGGGAGCACCTCCTGAGGTTCATGCGGGAGCACCCCATCGCCTCCAAGAAGGTGAAGGGGCGGAGCATCCTGGAGATGAACCTGGGCGGTTTTCCAGTAGACCTACCCCAGGATAAGACCGCTGGGGATAGGGTGGTGATAGTGGGGGATGCGGCGGGGCATACCAAGGCCAGCACCGGTGGGGGGGTCATTACAGGGGGAATAGGCGCGAGGATTGCGGCCAAGGCATGCGTCCGGGCGCTGGAGGCGGGTGACTTCTCCAGGGCCTTCCTCGAGAGGGAGTACGAGGCCCGGTGGAGGGAGGAGATCGGGTATGAGCTCCAGGCACATGTCCTACTGCGGCGCATCCTGGACTCCCTGGGAGACGAGGGGCTGGAGGAGGTCTTCCAGCTCGCCGTCGATGAGCGTCTTGCGGAGATCATGGTCAGGTACAGGGATACCGACAGGCCCTCGGACTTCCTCAGGGAGGTCTCCAAGAGACCGAAGCTCATGGAAGCCCTCCAGAAGTTCCTCAATCCTGAGGAACTTCTAATCCCCTAGCCGCAGGACCTCCAGGATTTGGCCTTTCCTCAGCCTCATCCCCGGACGGGGGAATCTCTCCCGCCCACCGTCTATCACCCTCATCACCCTCATCCCCAGCTCCCGGATCAGCTTCCCATCCATCCCGCCGTCCACGGTCAAGAACTCCCTCCTCGGAAGGTCTCGCGTGAAGTCCGGTGGTATATACTCCAGCCCGCCATCCTCATGGAGCTGGAGGAGGGTCTCGACTATCCTCCTCCCGCTCTTCCCATCGCCGAAGGGGTTCTTCGCCCTCCTCATCCTCCTGTACAGCCCCTTATCCCCCAGGACGGAGCGGAGGGTCTTGACGATCCCTCCCTTTTTCACCCCCGCCAGTACATTCCCTCCGGCCGTCACGGACTCTGGCCTCTCGGTCGTAGTCCTGAGGGTTATGCAAGGGACATGGAGGGTTATGGCCTCCTCCTGGACACCGCCGGAGTCCGTGAGGGCGGCCCTGGCGTTCTTGAGGAGGGAGAGGAAGTCCAGGTAGCCTACAGGCGGGATCAGGGTGATCTTGCCCTTCTCCAGCATCTTGACGAGACGGAACCTCTCGAGCCTCTCCCTGGTCCGGGGGTGGACAGGGAAGACCACCTCTGCGTCCAGCTCCAAGAGGGCCTCCAGGATCCCTCGTAGGGGCTCCAGGGCATCGACGTTCTCTGCCCTGTGAAGGGTGAGGAGGAGATACCCCTTGGGGTATCTCTTCACCGATCGCTCCCCGGCCTTTCTCATGCCCCGGAGGGTGGCCTCCACGACCGTATTCCCGACTATGTGGACCCTCTCTGGTGGTATCCCCTCCCCCACCAGGTTGAGGGCCGATCCCTCTGTGGGGGCGAAGAGGACCCGGGAGCAGTGGTCTGCCACGATCCTGTTTATCTCCTCGGGCATCCGCATATCGTAGGACCTGAGCCCCGCTTCCACGTGGGCGAAGGGGAGGTGGAGCTTCACAGCCGCCAGGGCCGTGCTGAGGACCGAGTTGGTATCCCCTTCCGCTATGACCACGGAGGGCTCCTCCTTCTTCATGAGGGTTTCCAGCCCCACCATGGCCCTGGAGGTCTGCTCGGCCTGGGAGCCGGAACCGATCCTTATATCCAGGTCCGGTCCCCTGAGCTCCAGCTCTTCCACGAAACTCCGGAAGTGGGCCCTGTCGTAGGGCTGTCCGGTGGTGGCGAAGATATAATCGATGCCCTTCCTCTCCAGCTCCCACATCAGCGGGGCGAGCTTTATGACCTCTGGCCTCGTACTGGCGACTATCAGGGCCTTCATGCTCTCAACTTTAAATAGTAAGAGTATTTATCTATTCTGTGAGACATGGGCACAATGCGGGAGTTGGGCATTGGGGTTCTCTTTGCCACAATCCTCTTCATAGGTGCGGTACTTGTCTCTGCTGTAGGTGATACGAGGGCCTTTGGGAGGGAGAACCTCCTCATCCTCGTGGTGGACGAGACCCAGAGCGACCAGGTCCTCCTGGGCTATGCCATGGAGGCTGGGGAGGAGGGGTTCCCTGTCCGTCGTTCGGAGATGATAGGCGGATTACCGCTGAGGTCCATCTTCTTCGATTCCAGGGAGGAGGGGGCCAGGGCGGCCGTAGGCGGGAACGTCACGCGCTTCCTAGACCCCAAGGTCGAGAATAGGGGGAAGGAGCTTAGGATCGATAGGTTGGTGGTTATAGAGACGTCCGTCTTGGACGATGTGGTCGATGCCATCGGGGGGCTGGAGATACAGATGGAGGTGGCACCCTCCACCGTCGCCTCTACCAGCCTGAGCGGTGCAGATTTCATAAAGATCCTCAGAGGGACGGGGTTCTCCGATGCAGGGAAGTGGACGGTCACCATCACCGATCCCCTCACGGGCTCTACCAGCTCCATCTTCCTGGAGGGGGAGGGGTTGGAGCGGGAGATCAAGAGGCACGACCCGTCATACCAGTGGTATACCGTGAAGGCGATGGTCCTCGCCACTGTCTTGGAGACGATCAAGGACAGGTTCCAGAAGAGCCAGAGGCTGAAGGAGAGCATCGCCGGGATCTTGGCAAAGAGCTATCAGAGCAGGGAGATTAGTATATACCCTGACAACACCGTGACGGAACTCGCCAAGTGGGTCCCTCCATCTCTCCTGGAGGGACGGGCGTTGGAGGTCCTGGCAGGCCTATGAAGTACCTGAGGCTCTCCTGGGAGGAGATCGAGGCTGCATGCCGCCGGCTGGCGGAAGGCATCAAGGAGCGGCGGCTGGAGTTCGACATCATCGTGGGGGTCGCCAGGGGGGGTCTAGTACCGGCGCGCATCCTCTCGGACATGCTGGGGAACGATGAGCTCCAGACCATGAGGATCAAGTTCTACGATGCCGTCGGGAGGACCGCGGAGAGGCCCAAGATCCTCTACCAGCCCCGGCTGGAGGTAAAAGGGAAGAGGGTCCTCCTGGTGGATGATATCGCCGATACCGGGAAGAGCCTCACCGCCGCTATAGATCACCTCAAGGGGGAGGGGGCTGGAGAGGTCTCCGTAGCGGTACTGGCGAAGAGGCCCTCCTCATCCTTGATCCCGGACCTCTGCACCATGGAGACGGACGCCTGGGTGATCTTCCCCTGGGAGGTCCAGGAGACGGCCAGGGACATCCTCCGCAGGAGGGGGAAGGGGGCCAGGGAGGAGCTGGAGGACGCAGGCATAAGGGAGGAGGAGCTCGTACGTCTGTGAAGAAGTGCTAGGCACTTTTGCTTATCATGACGAGGGCCTTCTTCACCAGGATATCCACCAGCCCCAGGTTAGCCTCCTTGGAGGCCATGCATCCCACGCTGACCTCCCCGTTGGACGCTATGAAGATGTGCCCTGTCTCGGCAGCTATCTGGATCTTCTCCAGCTTCCGGTTCTCTACTATCTGATCAACCAGGAATGAGATATTGTAGCAGAGCTTCTGGACCTCCTCCCGGAGGAGCTCCGGCATGTCGGAGGCCAGGAGCTTACCCCCTCTTGCCAGGGCGAAGGAGCCGACGACGCCTCTGGCGCCCCTCTTTATCCCTTCCAGGACCTCCAGGGTCTGCTTCTGGCCGGGGACGGCCGGGGCCCCTCCGGCAGGAACCGGCGCCGCAGCGGGGGTAGGGATAGAAGGAGGGGCCGGGGAAGGGGCAGGAGGGGCTTTCTCCAGTTGCAGCTCCCTTACCAGGGCCTCCACCTCCTCCAGGATATCTGGCTCGCCCCTCAGGGATAGGAGGAGCCGGGGTATCTTCTCCTCAGGGAAAGAATCCAGCCTCTCGCCCAGCCCGGAGGCGTGCTCCTCCAGGATGATATTGGCCATCGGTCCTATCTTCCGGGCCAGCCCCTTCTTTATTACGTCTATCCCCTGCATTTCGTTCCTACTTGAGAGACCTCTCCACCCTTGCCCTGCTGGTAGCGATCTTCAGGCTCTTGGCCATCCTCTTGAAGGACTCTGCCAGCTCCTTGATCTCGTCGTCGGAGCCTACCTCTATGGGCCTCTCCAGAGCTTCCAGCTCTCCCGAGCTTATCTCATCCGCCGCCCTGGTAAGGAGCAGGAGGGGGTTCACGATGGCCTTGGAGATGACGGTGCCTACCAAGAGGGCTACCAGGAGGGCGCCGAGGACCACCACGGCAAAGATGGACCGGAAGGCAGTTACCGGCCGCAGGACCTCGTCCTTTGGAAGGACCTCCACCACCACCAGGAATTTCCCGTCCTTCTGGATGTACACCGGCTCGTAGGCGACTATCGCGTCACCATCGGCTATGACCCCCTTCTCCCCTGAAAGGACCCTGGAGGCGTGGGCCGGATAGTCCATCTGGAGGCCCTCGCCGGTGTTCAGGTCCTCTGGAGCGCCCCACCTCTTCCCCTCCACGGGATGATAGATGTAGTAGCCCCTGCTGTCCGTCAGGAACGTGAGCCCCATCTCTTCCCCGCCCTTCAGCCCTTTCATGAACTCCTCGGCAAAAGTGTCCACCACCACCACTCCCCTCTTCGTATCCAGGGAGGGCAAGGGGGCCGCGTACCTCACGATGGGCCTATACCGGCCATCCCTCTGTTCTGTCTCCCGGTCTAAGGCAACCCCGGAGATATAGACCTGCCCAGGGACGAGTTTCACGCCCTCGGTAAAGTATGGCGCCGAAGACCTGCTCTGGAGTTCCCTCGCTTCCATGATCCTGGAGGTCTGCCCGTCGGAGTCAACCCTCACCACCTCGTTACCAGCCCCATCTATGTACCGGATCCGGCTGTAGACCCTCCTGGCCTGGGAGAAGGTCAGGAACTCCACCTCCAGGTCGGTGTGCTTGGAGACCGCCTCCCTCACATTCCCCTGGGCCATGAGGTCCGCATACTCTATCAAAGGCTGCACATGGCTCAGGAAGTATACGTCGTCAGGCGCGGCCCGCAGGGAGCCCCGTACGGCTTCCGCATGCTGGCCTGCCCGCTCCCTCACATGGTCCACGGCCAGGGTCGAGAGGGTCTCCGTGGAGGTCGTCACGCTGTAGAGGCCCACAATGCCCAAGGGTACCAGGACCACCAGTAGCAGCGTAGCCAATAGCTTGTGGTAGATCTTCATTCTTATACCTCCTTATCTGTGAGGATTCCTTCCAAGAGGGGGGTGATCTCCTTCCGCAGGAGGGCTGTGGAGACCTTCTTGGCCAGGAGGACCCCTACCACGTACCCCCCCCAGTTGATGGACAGGAACTTGTAATCCGGTCCCTCTATGTAGGCCTCCGAGAGGCTGCCCAGGTTGAGGTGGGAGACTATCTCCTCCGAGGTGGCCCCGAGGAGGATGGCCAGAGAGCCCATATCCTCGGCCCCACCATTACTGGCGGCCAGGGGGACGCCATCGGCGCTGGAGATGACCGCGTCCATCACCCCTTTTATCCCCAGGAGGTCCTTTACGAGGCGTTTGAGCAGGATCTCTTCCATGCTCTACGCACCTAGATAGTCCTTCACGACAGAGTCCGCGAACTCTTCGCCAGGCTCCTTCAGGTTGTACTTCTTCAGAAGCGCCTCCCTCTGTGAGCCGTAATCATAGCCTCCAACCCCTCCTGCCATGTGCTCAAGGCCTTTCACCTGGAGGTTTGGGAAGGCGTGGAGCAGCTCCTGGACGGTATCTTGGTTGAGGGTGCAGAGATCCACGACCCCATCGGTGACCTCCACGGCCCTCTCCAAGGCCTCTGGGCCGCCTAGGATGCCTCCTCCCAGCTCTCCATAGGCCCCTGCGACCCCAGCCCCATGGACGAAGATGTAGTAGTCCTCGAGGCCCTCTCCCTCGGTAGTCACTCGCAGGTAGCCATTGATACCATTCTTGACGGCATCTTCAAGGATATACCGGACTTTTCTACCGTTAATATTTAATATATTGCATCTTTTACCGCAAGGTATTTTTATACCCATATTTATACTCCTTTTAGGCATATGGACTATATAAATTTTTCCTTATTCAAAAAAATTTAAATTATTTGATTTTTACATGTAACAAGCCTCAATTTCTAAGAAGATTTTTTTCGTAATTTTAGAAGTTTCGTATATATTTTTAAGTTTTAATAAAAAAAGTTGAGTTTGCGAGAATATTTTATGGCCGCTTCCCCAGAGTCACTTCGGTCCTCTGGGCCCTTCCATCTCTCACGAACTCCACCTCTATCCTGTCCCCCGTGGCGCGGGTCGCTATGTAGAAACCGATGTCCTTCACGGACCCGACTTCCCTCCCATCGACGACGGTTATTATATCCCCTCCAACCAGGACCTTGCGCCCGTCCCGTACCACGGTTCTATTACCCCCCCGGAGGCCTACCCTATCAGCCGGTCCTCCGGGGGCCACGTTTATGATCAGGACGCCCTTACCCACAGAGAGGCCCAGGGCCTCTCTCATATCCTCGTTTACATCAGCCCCAGAGAAACCCATCCAGGGGTGGGAGGCGCCACCCTCTTCTATGATCTGGCGCATCACCCTCCTGGCCGTATTTATCGGTATGGCGAAGCCTATACCGAGGAACCCGCCCG
>JBBSVP010000138.1:0-3465 GCA_038046745.1 Candidatus Hydrothermarchaeota archaeon | reverse complement strand
TGGTAGGCCAGGATCGTGTCCGGGTGGAGGGCCTTCTCGATGGGGAAGCTGTCCTCGTAATCCTCTGCCCCGTAGAGGACCACGTCCACGGTGCCATCCTTCACCACCGCCCTGGCGAGGAGGTCCCGGAGGCGGACTCCCCTCCAGCGGGCATTCCCGATCAAGTACCCGCCCACGGGGTTTCCGATGCAGATGAGAGTATTGACGAGGTCCACGGAGGGGAGGGCCAAGATATCATCGTACCTCAGCTCCACCTCCCTCTCCACCTTTCCATCGATCCGGAGGGACCAGCTCCCCAGGTCCACCGGCGGGACGTCATCGTAGTGGGTGAGGTAGAAGTCCCCGTTCGGGGTGATCTCCATGAGGTCCGAGAAGTCTTCCATCACCTTCCCCTCGCGGACCTTCTCGTAGGGCGTCCCTCCCGGGGCGCTGACGTTGAGATGCCCCCCCGGCGAGAAGATGTCCGGGCTCAGGGTCTTCTCCCCGGGCTCCGAGATGAGGCGGATGATGAGCCGCCGGAGGAGGTAAACCCCGCCCGCCAGGAGGGCCACGCCTTTGAGGAACCTCCGGCGGGTGATCTCCATCATGATGCCCCTTTAACCCTGTCTCAAGAACTCTTCCAGGGGGATGAGGGGCAGGGTCTTCGTCCTCAGGGTGCCGCGGGAGGCCAGCTCCACCATGGCCTTGGCGATCGTGGCGGTGCTGTCGGCTTCCACGATATTCAGGAAGTCGCACTCCCCGAGGACTGCATACTGGTTCAGGACTCGGACACCCAACTTGGCGAGCTCCTTATTGACCTCTTTGACCCTGTTCGGCCTCTCCTTCAATGTCTTGGCACCTTCATCGGTCAAGGTAGACAGCACGGCAAAGAGCGGCATTCACACACCTCCATACTCTATTACCCCGTCGGTCTATTTTAATCTTCGTCGACCCCATCGGTATGTTTATCTCCTGGGTCCCCAACGGTCTAGAAGGGGAAGGCGCATGGAGCTCCTTGGGAATCGCTTCGACAGGGCGGAGTTCGCCGGGGCCTTCGGCGACCTGGGCACCTTCATCCCCTTTGTGGTAGCCTATATCACCATCAACAAGATGGACCCCCTGGGCATCCTCCTCGCCTTCGGGCTCTTCAAGATCTTCGTGGGCCTGTACTTCAAGACGCCCGTGCCGGTCCAGCCCATGAAGGCCATCGGCGGTTATGCCATAGCCAACCCCGGTACCGTCACCCACGGGATGATCTGGGGCTCCGGCGTATTTACGGCCTTCCTCTGGGCCGGCCTTGCCCTGGTAGGGGCCGTGGACTGGCTGGCGAGGGTCACCACCAAGCCCATCGTCAGGGGGATCATGCTGGGCCTGGGGCTCACCTTCGTGGTGGAGGGTGCCAAGATGATGAATTCCGATCCGCTGGTGGCCGTGGCCGGGGTCGTACTGGCCTTCCTCTTCCTGACCAGCACTAGGCTTCCGGCCATGCTCCTCCTCCTGGCCTTCGGCATAGCCGTATCCGTATACCAGAGTCCCAGCCTGCTATCGGAGCTGGGCAGGGTCTCCATCCACCTGCGCCTCCCGGAGCTCACCCTGGGGAGGGTCTCCTGGTCCGATCTGGTCCTGGGCACTCTCATCCTGGGGATACCCCAGGCCCCCCTCACCCTGGGCAACGCTATCATAGGGATCACGGCCGAGAACAACGAGCTCTTCCCTGATAGGAAGGTGAAGGTCAGGACCATGGCCCTGGACCACGGCCTCATGAACATCGTCAGCGCTGCCATAGGCGGAGTACCCATGTGCCACGGCGCGGGGGGGATGGCGGGCCACGTCAGGTTCGGTGCCAGGACCGGCGGGGCTCTGGTCATCCTGGGCACCATAGTGGTCGTGGCAGGCCTCTTCCTGAGCGACTCTATACTGACCCTCCTCCGGTTCTTCCCCCTCTCCATCATAGGGGTAATCCTCTTCTTCACGGGGCTGGAGCTGGCCTCCATCATGCGGGACATAGGCACGAAGAGAGAGGATATATACGTGATGCTGGTCACGGCGGGGCTGGCAATATGGAACATGGGGGTGGCCTTCGCGGCCGGCGTCCTCCTCTACCACGCCCTGAAGAGGGATGTGGTGAGGGTATGAAGGTACTAGTGCCTGTGGATGGGTCGAAGGGCTCCTACGCAGCCCTGAAGGTTGGCATGGAGTTTGCGGAGAGGTTCGGGGGGGAGCTGGCGGTCCTGGTGGTGACCCCCGAGCTGGCCTTCGACGAGGCGATCCAGGAGGAGCTCCAAGTCCTTATGGAGCGCTGCTCCCGGGAGATCCTGGAGGGGGCCCGGCGGGCAGCAGTCCAGGCAGGGATGCGGGCGGAGGAGATACTGGCCAGGGGGGATCCGGCGGAGGAGATCCTGAGGCATGCCAGGGGCTGTGACCTCGTCGTCATGGGCTCCAGGGGGCTCTCGGGGCTGAGGAGACTCCTCCTGGGCTCCGTCTCCCGCCGGGTGGCCGACCAGGCCCCGTGCTCGGTCCTGCTGGTGAGGTAGCTACCTCTCCTCAGGCGGCTTTATCCCCCCTGAAGCTGAAGTATAGGGCCAGATCGTAGATCACCTTGAGCCCTCCGCCTATTAAGAAGGGGGCGGCCAGGGAGAGGGTGAGGGCGTAGCCCGCCACCGAGGGCCCCACGGCCTGGGCCAAGTTCCTGGCGATGTTTGTCATGCCGGCGGCGGCCGTCCTTTCCTCGGGCGCCACAATGGCCACAATGTAGGACTGGCGCGTCGGGACATCCATCTGGGAGATGGCCATCCTCCCTAAGTAGAGGGCCATGGCCAGGGGGAAGGAGGGGGCGAGGGGGACGAGCATCAGGAGGACGTTTGAGGGGAGGTGTGTGAAAACCATGGTGTTGACGAGGCCCACGCGCCCGGCCAGCTTGGCGGCCGCGAAGAAGGAGAGGGCCGTGAGGATGTTCGCCCAGAAGAAGAGGAGGGAGAGGTCCCTGAGGGGGACGCCGAACCTGGTGAAGAACCAGTAGGCCACGAGGGACTGGATGACGAACCCGCCGGCGAAGGAGTCCAGGCTGAAGAGGAGGGAGAGCCTAGTCACGATCCTCTTGGTCCCGGGTCCAAGGGGCTGTCCCCTCTCCCCGCCCCTCATCTCGGTGGCGGGGGAGAGCAGGAGGAATAGGCCGGCGGTGGCGACCCCCAGGAGAGCGTAGGCCAGGAAGAGCGGTCGGAATGAGGCTTCCAGGCCCATTCCAAAGCCTTGGAGGAGCTCCGGGACGCCGCTCAGGAGAGCCCCGGCGGCGGTGGCGAAGGTCCCGACGAAGCTGTAGAGCGCAAAAGCGCTAGTCCTCCTCCTCTCGGCGCAGGTCTGGGGTATCATTGCCTGTTCGATGGAGAGGAAGGGCCCAACCTCCGTGCCGGTGACGTTTATGGTGCCTATGAGGGCCGCCAGGAGGAGGAAGAGGTAGTCCTTCGTGAGGGCGAAGACGATGCCTGC
>JBBSVP010000137.1:0-13878 GCA_038046745.1 Candidatus Hydrothermarchaeota archaeon | reverse complement strand
CGACCTTCCCGTCCCTCATGGCCGCCGGCACGACCCCCAGGCAGTCCTCGATGGCGCGGACCACTTCGGCAACGACGGGCTCCGTGCTCCCCCTCGCGAGGATGGAGACGGCCTTTGGATCCTTGCATCCTTTGACAAAGATCAGCTCCTCGTTGCCTATCGTCACCTCCTCCACCAGACCCACCTCTCCCAGGTCCTTGGGCCCTAGATCCTCGATGTTAGCTACTATCGTGGCGCCGGTGGCCTTGGAGAGCTTCTCCATGTCTGGTCTATCGACCCTCCTGACGGCGAGGATGCCCGCCTTGGCGAGATAGTGCACCGCCAGGTCCCCGATCTCCTTCTCGCAGAAGAGGACCGTGGCCCCGGCACCCTGGATACTCTCCACCATCCCCTTCAGGACCCTCTCCTCCTCACCCATGAAGGCCCTCAGCCTCCGGGGGTCGCTTATCCTGATCTCGGCCTCTATCTCCGTCTTCTCCACCTCCAGGGGGGAGTTCACGAGGGCGATCTTCGCCTTCTCGACCGAGGAGGGCATGGCTGGGTGGACCCGCCCCTTCTCGACGATGATCCCTTTGACGAGGATCGAGTCCTCGATCCCGCCCCCGGCCTTCCTCACCACCTTGATGTCATCGGCATCGATCTCTACCCCTTCCTGCCCGACTTCGGCCACCGCCTTCACCGCTTCTACCACCAAGCCTGCCAGGTGCTCATCTGCCTTCTCAGGACTGCGTCCCGTCATGGAGGTCACGGCGACCTTCCGCAGCACCTCCTCGTCCTTGGGGGCTATCTCGGTGGCCATTCCCTCCAGGATCGCTCTAGCCTTCCGTGCCGCCAGCCTGTAACCCCTGACTATTACTGTGGGGTGGACGTCCTGGTCCAGAAGGCCTTCGGCCTTCTTCAGGAGCTCCCCTGCTATGACCACGGCGCTGGTGGTGCCGTCACCCACCTCCGTCTCCTGGGTCTTCGCCACCTCTACCATCATCTTGGCGGCGGGGTGCTCCACGCGCATCTCCCGCAGGATGGTCACGCCGTCGTTGGTCACGGTTATATTACCCGCGGCACCGACGAGCATCTTGTCCATACCTTTGGGCCCCAGGGTAGTCCTAACCGACTCAGCGACGGCCCTGGCGGCCATGATGTTGGTCCGCTGGGCGTCCTTCCCCACAGTCCTCTGGGCCTTCTCAGGCAGGATCGCGATGGGCTGCCCCGCTAGCTGCGCCATGGGGTGCTAATTACATCCCCAGGTTTTTAAAGTTTGGGCTGGAGAGATAGACGGCTCCTGCTGGGGCAAGATTTATTATTCACGGCATCGAAAATGACTACGTGCGCTTTCTCCCCATCCTCCTGGCCTTCGTTCTGACCCTCGGGACGGTCCATGCAGGGGCCGACGAGCTCATACTCATCGATATCCTCTCCAGCAACAACGCCTACTTCTACTTCTACCGCTACACCCCGGGCTACGGCCTGAGCACCTCCACCTTCAACCTGATGAAGGTGGGTGATGCCGCCATCAGGGGCGGGGCGATGTACGGGGGGACGTCGGAGAAGGTCTCGAACACGACCAGCAACAAGACCATCGAGTCCCAGCTCATAGCCCCCGGGACCTCGGGCTATCTCGCTGGCGACGTGGATGGGGACGGGGTGGACGAGCTCATCTCCGTCGATACCTCCACCTCCAGGGACGCCATCTTCTACTTCTACAGGTACCGGAACACCTCCGCCATGGGGTCCTACGGCGGCTATGACCCCCTTACGAACCTGGAGAGGCTGGGGGATGCCACCATACGGGGCGGCTCTATCTACAACCGCTTCGCCGAGAGGGTGGTCAACAGGACTACTGGGTTCGAGATGGGGGCCACCCTGCCCACCACCTCCGGCTTCCTCTTCGGAGATATCGATGGCGACGGTGCGGACGAGCTCATCACCATCGATACCGTCACCTCCAACAACGCAATCATCGCCGCCTACAAGTACAGGCCGGGGGGAGGCAGCTACCTCACGCTGAACTTCGAGAAGGTGGGGGAGTGGGAGGTATGGAACGGGATTATATACGAGTGGGATATAGGGGACATCAACGGCGACGGGATCGACGAACTGGTCCAGTTGGATCTCACGTCCTCCAATAACGCCCGCTTCACTTTCTACAGGCTGAAGGATGGCGCAGCGGGCGTACGGTTCATCCCTGCCTCCGTAGGCTCTGCCCTATTACGGGGCGGGACCCTCTACAGCTCCTACGGCTTGCAGGCGGCGGATGTGGATGGCGACGGCAAGGACGAGGTCACAGTGGTGGACACCGTGACCTCCAACGACCTGAGGCTCTACTTCTACAAATTTACCCCTGGGGTCGGGGAGGACTCCACCCGTCCCAACCTCACCAGGATCACCGGCGGCCCCAGCGGTTACGTGGAGGACGCCGTCTATACGTCTGGGGTCCGCTACGGGATCACCTTCGGCAACATCGTGGGCGAGGGCCTCCCCCCAGAGCCGGCGGAGGTGACGGTCATCCCTCCAGAGGGCCCCGGGGTAGAGGGTCCCCTCCAACCCGGAGGTGCGCCTCCCGATGTGAAGCTCCTCTACCCCCTGGGCGGGGAGAGCCTAACTGGGGCCCAGGAGGCGAGGTGGGAAGCCTCGGACCCTGACGGCGACCCTGTCCTCATTGCGATAGAGTACAGCGCCGATGGGGGTGAGAGCTGGAGGAGGATAGCCGAGGGCCTGGAGAACAGGGGCTCCTATACCTGGGATACCTCCAAGGCCCCAGACGGGAGGTACATCCTGGCGGTGAGGGGGCGGGATCCTGGCGGGCTCGTGGGGGAGGACATCTCAGGCCCCTTCGAGCTGGACAATACCAGGCCAGTGGCGGAGCTGCGGGAGCCCACGGCGGCGCGGCTGAGGGGTCTCACAAGGGTCTCCTGGAGGGCCTCGGATCCGGGCGGGGATGCGGTCAGGGTAAACCTCTCCTACAGCCCCGACAGGGGGAAGAGCTGGTATCCCCTCGTCCTGGACGCCTGGGCCGAGGGGACCTTCCTATGGGATACATCGCCCTTCCCCAACGGCCAGGAGGTCCTCCTGGCCCTGGACGCCACGGACGGGGTCATAACCACCCACACCCAGTCCAGGCTCTTCACCATAGACCAGAGGGATTACGGCTCCATCGCCATAGCCTCGGAGCCCCCGGGGGCCGCCATATACGTGGACGGGCGGTGGTACGGTGACGCGGACAAGGTAGTGGAGCTGCCTGCTGGCGCCCGTACCTTGAGGCTGGAGAATGCAGGCTACTTCCCCTGGGAAGGATCGATCACCATATCCCCAGGGCAGAACCCGGCCTTCAAGGCCGTCCTCACCCCGAGCTACTTCGGCTTCTCCCCTGAGCAGCTGGCCGGCATAGGGGCCATGGCGGTCCTGGGAATACTTGTCCTGACATTGGGCTACTTCGCCCTATCTTTTGTCCTTAGGGAGATATAACCCGTCGAGGCCGTCGTTCTCCAGCATGTGGAAGAGCTTCTCCCGCTTGGTCCTGAGGTAGCCCACGTTCTCTGGGACGGGCTCCACCTCCAGGGGGACTCGTTCCGTTATCTTCAGGCCGTAGCCCTCCAGGCCTATGATCTTCCTGGGGTTGTTGGTCATCAGCCTTATGGTGGACAGCCCCAGGTCCTGGAGTATCTGGGCCCCTATGCCGTAGTCTCGCAGGTCCGCAGGGAAGCCCAGGTCCTGGTTCGCCTCCACGGTGTCCCGCCCCTCCTCCTGGAGCTTGTAGGCCAGGAGCTTGTTGAGGAGGCCTATCCCCCGCCCCTCGTGCCCCAGGATGTAGAGGAGCACGCCCGCCCCCTCATCCGCGATCCTCTTCAGGGCAGCCTCCAGCTGGATGCCGCAGTCGCACCTCAGGGAATGGAATACGTCACCCGTCAGGCACTCGGAGTGGACCCTCACCATGACCTCCCCCTTCCCGGAGACATCTCCCCTCACCAGGGCCACATGATACTCGTCGTGGAGGAGGCTCTTGTAGCCGATGGCCCTGAAGGTGCCGTAGAACCTGGTGGGCAGGGCGACCTCCACGACCCTCTCGATGAGCTTCTCGGTCCTCCTCCTGTAGCGTATGAGGTCCGCGATGGTGACCATCTTCAGCCCGAACCTCTCGGCCACCTCCTCCAGCTGGGGGACCCTGGCCATGGTCCCGTCCTCGTTCATGATCTCGCATATGGCCCCGGCAGGGAAGAGGCCAGCCAGCCTCGCCAGGTCCACGGCGGCCTCGGTGTGGCCGGCCCTCTCCAGGACCCCGCCTTTTTTTGCCCTGAGGGGGAAGACGTGCCCAGGCCTTGAGAGGTCCTCGGGCCTCGTCTTCGGGTCAACTATCGCTAAGAAAGTGGCAGCCCTGTCCCTGGCTGATATGCCGGTGGTTATCTTGTGTTTGGCGCCGACGGAGACGCAGAAGGCCGTCTCGTGGAGGGAGGTGTTCTTTGCCACCATGGGGGGCACCTGGAGGGCGTCGAGGCGCTCCCCGGTGCAGGGCATGCAGATGAGGCCGCGGCCGTACCTGGCCATGAAGTTGATGGCCTCGGGGGTGGCCTTCTCGGCAGCCATGACGAAGTCCCCCTCGTTCTCCCGGTTCTCGTCGTCCACGACGATCACCATCCGCCCCTTCTGGATATCCGCCAGGGCCTCCTCGATCTTGCTTAAGATCATGCCCTCTCCTCTCCCTGGGAGTATAAAAATCTTGGGCGCGATATATATAAATATTGATTAAAGTAAAGTAATCTTTACAGGTGAATGTATGGCCAAGGCCCGGACGCTCCAGAGCAGCAAGGTGAGCACCAAGTTCCAGATCCTGGTGGAGATAGCGAAGAACCAGCCCAACGTGAGGCAGATGGACGTGGCCAAGAAGCTCGGGATCACACCCCAGGCGGTATCGGACTACGTCAAGCATCTCATAGCCGAGGGCTTCGTCTCCTCCGAGGGGCCCGTGAGCTACCAGGCGACGAAGAAGGGGATCGAGTGGGTCGTGAGAGGGGCCGAGGAGCTGAGGAACTACGCCAGGTTCATAAACGAGGAGGTGGTGACGAACATCTCGGTCTGGTCGGCCATAGCGGCCAGGGACCTGGTGGAAGGGGAGAAGATAGCCCTGGGGATGCGGGACGGCCTCCTCTATGCGGGGGTGGATGGCGAGGGCCCTATGGGCACCACCATCTCGGGCGCGAAGGCAGGGGAGGACGTGGGGGTGGCAAACCTCTCCGGGATCATCGAGTTCGAGCGGGGGACGGTTACCATATGTCGGGTCCCCAGGGTGAGGCGCGGCGGGTCCCTGGGCGTGGACTACAAGCGCCTCAAGGCGGAGCTGGAGGGGAGGAGGCTGGTGGGCGCCCTGGGGGTGGAGGCCCTGGCGGCCCTCAGGAAGGCCGGGAGGGAGCCCGATACCTTCTTCGGGGTGAAGGAGGCGGCCATAGAGGCGGCCCAGCACGGGGTCAATCCGCTGGTGGTCGGAGTGGACGACGAGATCCCATTCCTCACCAACAGGCTGGAGAAGGAGGAGGTCAACTACAATATCATAGACGTGACGAAGGGCGGCAAGTGGAGGAAGGAGCTTTGATAGGACGTTCGAGGTGTATGAGAAGGTGAGGGAGAAACTTGAAGCTGTTAGGAGAAATAGGTATTTCTAAGGAGCGATTTTTAAAGATACGGGATAACAGCCAAATCCGGCTCACAAAATTCTATCTATGGATCCTCGGATGCGAGTTTAAAGAAGCAAAAGAATGTGTGCTACCAAACAACCAAAGGTTGAAAATATGTATTTTTAGAGGATATCATCATTTCATAGGGCAAAGTCTCCCATTTTTACTAATAATAGTCAATGAGAAATTATTTTCGAACTATTCTAAAAGATTTCAAGACTATATTATTTTACATGAGTATGGACATGGGAGATCCCTAACTGTTAATGTTTTATCTTTTTTGATACCTATTTTTGGAATACTCTCTACGGTTATTTTTTTAAGCTACGCAATATTTTTAGGTATTAATAGTGGTCCGTATCTATGGATTGTATATAGCCTTCTTTTTTCGATTATTTTTCTTTTTATCACATGGTCACCAGAAATATATGCAGATTTCTACGCAATCAGATTCTTAGGGTTGGATGAAGTTATTCTGGCTTCGAAAGAAAAAGGAACAGAAGAAATAAAAATCTCGAAGATAGATAGTATTATTAATAGATTGATATCTCCTCCGGCAAGATTGACATTCTGGTTATATCGTAAGGTACATTCTACCCCTTTAGCTACCTAGCCTCTTTCATATACGGGAAGGGGAGGGAGAAACTAATACCACTGGGATCTCCTTTCCTTCATTTGAGAAATAAGACTTTAATTAAGTAATATATCAAGTAAACACCAATAATTCCAATAACAGCCATTCTTATCAATTCTACTAACTCTTCTGCGTTCATTTTTCAAAACCTCCAATTGACTTGTTGAGTCCTGCGGGGTTCTGGAAGTAGTTCTATAAGGTCCCTTTCAGTCAAATTACCACCAAAAGATAAGCGTCAAAGCGACTATTTTAATATACTGTTTGCATCTTAGCGGGCATGCCTAGTCGTTGAGGTAGAGGTTTTTGTGCAAAGCCCTTCCAAACCAAAAATTTATATGAAGCAGAATACCAAATTCAGTATACATGCCATCGTTTCTAGTAAAAGGTAAGAAAAATAAAACAAAGAGTTCTGTGGAATTTACAACTAAGGACGGAAAAAATGTAAAATTCAAAGCCCAAACAGAATCAAAGAGAAGAAAAAGAGTTGAATTCTAATCAAAGTATAAGTCTAGGTAATTTAATTGGTTTAATCCCAAATGGGTTTGTAGATCTTGGTTTTTTCTTGGCCTTTTTATTTTTTGGATTACGTTTTACAAGTCTAGTTATCTTCTCTCCGGTTATCATATTTTTAGAAACTACAATTCTTCTTTTTTTCTCGGTCCTTTTTGCATGGTGATTCGGACAAAGCAACTCGATATTAGAAACTCTATTATCACTATTCTTCATGTTTTTATGATGGAATTGAAGATTGGATTTGTGGTTACAACCTCTATATTCACAAGTATTTTTTGCTCTTTTTTTAACAGTATTTTTAACTTTAGCAGGGACTGGCTCTCTCGAAGAAGATCTCCCAAATCCTAAATTTATCTTTGGTTGCTTAATTCCAATTATGAATGGATTCCTCGGCATCGTAAAACCTTAGATATTAGTAGCTTCCCACATATAACTAATTTCCTTCATGGGTAGGGAGGACATTTCTCGATTACGGTCTACCCACCTATGGGGTGGGGGGGCGGAAAAGTTGAGAAGTTATCTATAACCCCCCCATTGCAACGAGGCCACCGGAATTCGAACCACCTACTTCTACGTCGGAGCCCTCCTGTGCGGGGCCAGGAGGCGGTCCCAGCTGCTGCGCATCTGCTCGTACTCCGCCGGGCAGCGGCGTGCCCTGTCCTCGGGCAGTCCGCTTTCCTTGGCCATGTTGGCATATCTGGCGGGGTCCTTGCCGTAGATCCAGCAGATTATGTTGTAGTACCGCTGGAGGTCTAGCGCGTGCTCGTCCCAGTACGGCAGCTCCTCGACATTCGCCTTCTCGCGGCCGATCAGGTAGAACCAGGTCGCCGAGTAGTAGGCGGCCTCGTCCTGCCCGCTCTCCATGGCGGTCACCGTGGCCAGCTGGTCGACGGCGTCCTCCTCCCTCCCGGTCACCGGGAGGTCGAAGACGTCGATGAGGGCGTGGCCCATCTCGTGGTAATATATGAAGAGCGTGGCCTGCGCCGCCGCGTCCCTCAGCTCGGCGGGGGAGTCTGCGTACGGCTTGAACTTGCTAGCGATATAGCGCGTCAGGTCGTAGCACATGGTCACGCGGTGCTGCTTGTAGAAGGCGTTCACCTCTCCGCACTCGCGCAACTCCACGAGTAGCCCGACAGGAAAGACGAGGTTCTCATTCAGCCAATTGTTGTCGTTCATCGCGGTGAACTTTTTTGTCACAGTCTCTACGACGCGGTCTGGGTCCGGCTTCCCAGTATTGATTATGAGAAAGGTAAGGATGTACCTTATCGGCCGAGGCGTAGTAGGCGCCTCCATTCTCGTGAACGTGGCGGTTACGAACTTATCTCCGTCCATTGCCACGACACAGCGCCCGGTACCTGTGCAGGCACCGCTCCAGCCCACGAAGGTCGATCCATCGTCGTTTGGCTCGGCGGTCAGGGTGACGGTGGTCTCCGGCTCGTACGTGTAGGTGCAGCCGCCGGTGTCCGCGCAGTCGTCGGGGGGCGTGGTGGTGCCGGCGGGAGCGCGCGTTATGGTACCGCAGCAGCCTGCCCAGGTGACCTTGAGATCAACAGTATCCACCTTAGGTGTCGGGGCCGCTGCATCACCGCTCCCATCGCCACCGGTGCCCTGCAGGAGCGCCACTGCAAGAATCAATATGAGCACGACCGCGATCGCTCTCACGGCATTTGAGTCGAATATCCCTGGACGTGTTGTCTGCCCAACATCGGCCAGTTTAACTTGCAGCCTGGTCCCGCAGTTGAAGCAGAGGCCAGCCGCCGGGGGATTCACAGCCCCGCAACTTGGGCAGGCGACGGTCCCCTCTCCTCCCAGGCCATGCCCGCATCTCGGGCAGAACTTATGTCCCTCGCCAACGGCGGTTCCGCACTCGCTGCAAAATTTTGGCATCCTTATCCCAGGTTACCCGCCATTCTTATAAAACATTCTCAGTCTCTGGACATTGGCAAATCCGCTACCAGCGTGCCGGTCCTCAACTGCGCTGCAATAGGACGGCAAAACATATAAGCCCCCGCCCCAGATTCCAAGAGGATGATGATACTCCAGTCGAAAGTCAAGTCCCGGAAGGGGCTTAGGGAAGGGAACGGGTTCAGCCTGACAGAATTGAAGGAGGCCGGCCTCACGGTGGCCCAGGTCAGGAAACTCGGGATCAGGGTAGACGAGCGGAGGAGGAGCCTCCACGCGTTCAACGTCCAGGCCCTGCGGGAGCTCCAGAAGGCCCCGCCGGAGGCGAAGCCCAAGCCCGTGAGGGCGAAGGCAGCGGCTCCTCAGAAGAAGGCAGCAGCGGCTCCAAAGGAAAAGGTCGCTGCCGTCGCCGCCGTTTCCATACCCCTGACAGAGGTCAAGGGGATAGGGGAGAAGAGGGCCGAGAGCCTCGCCGCCGCTGGGATAAAGGATGCCCGGGACCTGGCAGAAGCGGACCTGGCAGCATTGGCCGAGAAGGCCAAGATACCCCTCAAGACCCTCCAGAAGTACCAAGAGGAGGCCAAGAGACTCTCAGGAGGTTAGACCTTGGACCTCCTGCCGGCCCTTGCCCGGGCTTTCGAGGACTACAGGAGGAACCTCCAGTTCATCATCCCTCATCTCATTAAATACCTCATCAGCCTCGTCGCTGTAGCGCTTCTTGCGCTGGGCCTTATCGCCTCCATAGGTCCCACCCTCCTCACCCCGGAAGGTCTGGAGCGCCTCTTCCTGGGGCAGGAGATACCCTTCGGCGCCATCTTCGCCATCATCTTCGGCCTCCTCGCCTTCGTCCTCCTATATGCCCTCCTGGACGCCGCCGCCAGGGGTGCCGTCATAGCCATGGCTAGGGAGTCCAGCCTCACCGGGATCACGAGCCTAGCCACCGGGCTCATGGGCGCCCGGCAGTTCTGGCTCTCCATCTTCGCCTACAACCTCTTCCTGACGGTGGCGGTCTTCGGGATAGCGATCTTTGCCCTCGTCCCCCTCTTCCTGGGTGGCTATGGCGCGGCCTTCATCGCCCTCTTTTTTGCCATGATCCTCATGGCCGTCCTCTACGCCTTCACCTTCTCCACGCCCCAGTTCCTCGTGATAACTGAAGGGAGTCTGCTCGAGGGGATGAAGGGGGCCGTGGACTTCTTCCGGCGGAGGTACCACAGCATCCTGGGATACGGGGCGGTGGCGGCCCTCCTTTACACTTTCCTCCTCACGGTCCTCCAGGCCTCCATCACCCTCCAGGGGCTCGAGGAATGGAGCGCCCAGATCTTCCAGTACGTCTACTGGGCGCTGATGGACCTCATCCTGGCCCCCTACTTCGAGATGGTCAAGACCTATATGGCCGTGAGGGAGGCTACCTCACCATCCGCGGCCTCTTCCCCTCCACCTCCACCAGGTGGGTGAAGAGCCCTTCCAGCTCCCTCTCCTGCTCTGCCTCCAGAGCGCCCTTCTCCAAGAGGGCCACGCAGGCCAGACCCTGTCCAGCGAGGGATCTTATCGCCCCCCTGGCAGCCTCCCATCCCAGCGACTCCACCAGCCCTGCCAGCGACGGTATTACAACGACCCCGCCCGCCGGCGCTTCGATCCCTTCTCCCAGCCCGGCAGGGGATACGAACCGTATGCCACCGCCCCTGATCTCCCTGGTAAGAGCACCGGCGTAGGGCCCCTCCTCGGCTAATATACAAACTCCGCGCTCATTCTCCAGGCAGCCCCCCACCACCCCTCGGAGTATCTCTATGGGATCGGAGGTGTGGAGGACCAGGGTGGCCTCCCCGGCCACGTACTCCACTCTCTCCTTCCCGGCCCTGACCAGAGCCACAGCTACCATGCTCTCCCTCTCGGGCTCAACCTTCCCCCTCCAGGCGGCGAAGCCCTGGACCTCCACCACCATCTCGTAGGCCGCGCCCTCCAGCCCCCCGAAGTAGACCACCCCCAGGGGGTCCGTCACCTTCACCCGCGCCTTATCCCCAGACCCCAGGGTGACCTTCGCCCCCTGGACGGGCACGGAGCTGCCGGCGTCGCTCACCACCACGCTCAGGTCGGCAGCCCCCTTGGTGAGGGTGAAGACCTCCCCAGCGTCCATGCTTATGTACCTCCCATGCTCCGCCCTCCCGTAGCCCTCGGCCTGGAGCAGGACCTTGTACTCACCCTCCGGCACCTGGAAGTCGACCCTCCCGGAGCCCTCCGTCTCCTTGGCCTCCCTCCTGCCGGTCTCCACGTTCCAGAGGGTCACCCTGACGTTGGGGATAGGGACCTCCTTCCCGTCCGTGACCAGGACCGTGAAGTTATGGGGGGAGATGGATGGGGATGTTTCTCTGCTCTCCTTCCCTACTTTTGGGATGCGAAACATCCCTTTCCTCAGCCCCCTACCCACAATCCGCACCAGGCCCGAGGCAGACCAGAGGAGCCCCTTCCAAGCGGCCCAGAGGCTGGCGTGGGCGGTCCTCGATGTGTGGGCGAGGAGCACCTTCCAGAGCACAAGCGTCCAGGACCGGAAGTATCTCCAGAAGAGTGTCAGGTAGAGGAGGGCTGCCAGGAGGAGGGAGCCGGAGAAGAAGGCCTCCAGGAAGGCGGACGAGTAGTAACCGGCCCCCAGGATCAATGCAAGGAGGAGCATGCGCTCCGCCCTCGATCCGATCCAGGAGGCCTTCCCAGCGCCCAGGTCCCCCACGGCCACCAGGAGGACCCCAGCCAGGATGGCCAGGGCCAGGAAGGCATGCCCCTCAGGACCAACGTAGAGCCTGAGGCCGTAGATGTTGTACACCTGCCCCTTCAGCAGGTACAGGGCAGGGACCAGTATAATGAGGTCCATGACCTTTCCCAGGGCGAAGGTGCCTCCCCCCTCCTTCTCCACCTCCATCTCCACCCTGCCCAGGAAGGCGTTGAGGAGGAGCGCGGCGACGGCCAGGAGCATCAGGGCCCTGGAGTACGGATGGGAGAGGAGGAAGTAGACGGCAGCTACCGCCACCAGGGCGGTGGCCAGGGACGCTGCGGCCAACAACCTGGGAGCCGCCTTATTTCCCCGGAGGAGGACCTCCAGGGCCGTGGCGAAAGGACCGAAGGTCCTGCTCATGCCCATCGCCTTCTATTCATCCCTCCGCCCATAAAAATATATAAGGATAGGGCCACATGGAATCCGGGTGATCCCATGCGATTGGTATATCCTGTCATCCTCTTCCTCCTCCTTCTGGCCCCCACGGGCGCGGCCGCCGAGGTGATGGAGAGCGGAGCCAGCTCCGTCTTCTCACCCCAGCAACTGGTCATGTTGGAGAACGACCTCCAGAATTGGAACAACGTCGTACGGGCCAATGCCACCTACGATAATCTGATGAACAGGGCCCTCACCCTGGCAAAGCTGGGGAGGGACAGGGAGGCCGTGGTAGACTTCGTCAGGGCCAGGGACGTGAACTCCAGCGATGTCTGGGTCTGGTTATACCTGGGGAGGGCCCAGTACCGGCTGGGGGAGTACAATGAGTCCCTCAAGAGTTTCGACAAAGTCCTGGAGATAGATCCCAAGTTCAAGCGGGCCTACAACACGAAGGGCTTAACCCTCGCCCATCTGGGGAGATACAAGGAGGCTGTGGAGAGCCACACGAAGGCCCTGGAACTCGACCCCGAGTACGCCGAGGGCTGGAACGATCTGGGGAATACCTATTACTACATGGGTGATTATCAATCCGCCCTGATGGGCTACAACAACGCCACCTACCTCACCACCACGTTCCCGGAGCCGGAGATCAACGCGGGCATCGTCCACGTCATGCTGGGGAATTACAGCGAGGCGCTGAGGTCCTTCCAGAACGCAACTCGGATGAGGCCGGACATGAAGGAGCCCTGGTACCTGAGAGGGGAGGTCTACATGAAGCTCGGGAACTATACGGAGGCCGTAAAGAGCTATGATAAAGCTCTGGAGCGGGACCCCAACTACCCCGAGGCGATAAAGGGCAGGGAGGAAGCCCTCAAGGCCTCCAAGAAGGTCTGCGGCCCCACTCTCCTTGCCGCGGTCGCTCTAGTACCCCTCCTCTACAGAAGGTCCAGGCGCGGGGATGCCTAGGGTCCTGGCCGTTGACGTGGGCTTCGGGACCGAGGACGTCCTCCTCTACGACGAGGCCCGGTCCCCTGAGAACTCCATCAAGCTGGTCCTACCGGCCATGACCCAGAGGCTGGCCAGGCGGATCAGGGCCGCTGAGGGGGACCTCTTCATCCACGGGGAGACCATGGGTGGCGGGCCGCTGACCTCCGCCGTGATCCAGCGTATGAGGGCCGGGCACAGGGTGCTGATGACCCCCAAAGCCGCCATGAGCATAAGGGACGATCTGGAGGAGGTCCGGGCCATGGGGGTCGAGATCGTTGACAAGGCACCCCCCGGGGTCGAGACCCTGGAGACCATGGACATAGACTTCGAGCTCCTGAAGGGGCTCCTCCAAGGCATCGGGGTGGAATGGGACTTCGACTGGGTAGGGATAGCTGTCCAGGACCATGGCCACGCCCCCGCCAAGTCCGACCGGGAGTTCAGGTTCGAGAGGTTCAGGGAGGCCCTGGCCTCTGGCACCAGGCTCCACGAGCTCGCCTTCGAGAATCCTCCGGATTACTACACCAGGATGAACGCCGTCCTGAGGACCGTGGCCCGCCACCACCGGGGGAAGAGCCTCGTGGTGGATACCAAGATAGCGGCCATAGCCGGGGCCCTCCATGGTTTCGAGGATTACCCGGCCATCTCCATAGACGTGGGGAACGGCCATACAATGGTGGCCACCGTGGAAGGGGGCGAGGTCCTGGGGCTGCTGGAGCACCATACAGGCGCTCTGGACCCGGCCATGCTGGAAGACTTGGTCTTAAGGTTCGCCGAGGGCGAAGTGACCCACGAGGAGGTCTTCAACGGCGGGGGCCACGGCTGCTATATCCGGGAGAAGGTCGGGACCGCGAACGTCAGGCACATCCTGGCCACAGGGCCCAACAGGGGGATGTTGAGGGAGACCGGGCTCCGCGTCGAGTACCCGAACCCATTCGGGGACGTGATGATGACGGGGCCGGTGGGGATAGTGGATATGGGGAGGTCCAGGCTCACCCCTTGAAGAGCTTGCAGTATCAATCCTTCCCCTCCCACCGCATGGT